>DUTZ01000100.1 GCA_012841845.1 Actinomycetales bacterium
AGGAGCGGGTGACCGAGCCCGAGCCCGCGCCCGACGAGCCCGAGCCCGCGCCTGAGCCAGAGCCCGCCGACGACGCCGCCGCTGAGTCCACCGAGTCTGCTGACGCCACTGACGCCGCGCCGGACGACCCGCCCGCGCCCGAGCAACAGCGCTGACGCGTTCCAACACCGGCCATGAACGGTGTTGCCGAGCGTCATCGCTGTTGGACGGCGGGGGCGCTGGTGGGCGGTGTGGCCGCTCGCCAAACCCGCCGCGGGTCGGCCGCGACCGCCTACTAGACTGCGAACCGGCGCCCGGGGACCGTCCGGGCGCTCGAAAACGACGGGCAGGAGTGGACGTGGTCGGTGCCGAGTCCGGTGCATCCTGTTCGATCGTCCTCCTGGCCTCCGGGGCGGGCACCCTCGCGCAGAGCGTGCTCGATTCCACCGCGGACGCCGACTGCCCCTACCGCGTGGCCGCGCTGGTCTCCGACCGGGACTGCGAGGCCGTGGCCCGCGCCGAGCGCGCCGGGCTGCCGACCGCGGTGATCCGCCCGTCCGACTTCGCGGACCGCGCCGACTGGGACGCCGCCCTGCGCGACGCCGTGGCCGTCCACGACCCGGACTGGGTGGTCTCGGCGGGGTTCATGCGCATCCTCGGGTCCGCGTTCCTCGAGCGGTTCGACGGCGTCGTCGTCAACACCCACCCCGCCCTGCTCCCGTCCTTCCCGGGCGCGCACGCGGTGCGGGATGCCCTCGCCTACGGGGTCGCGGTGACCGGCTGCACGGTCCACGTCGTGGACTCCGGGGTGGACACCGGGCCGGTGATCGCGCAGCGCGCGGTCGAGGTGCGCCCGGACGACACGGAGGCCAGCCTCCACGAACGCATCAAGGTCGTCGAGCGCGAGATGCTCGTCGACGTCCTCGCGGCCGCCGCCAGGGGCCGACTCCACATCGATGGTCGAAAGGTGGTCCGCTCGTGACCTCTCAGCCGGACAACTCCCGCAGGCCCGTGCGCCGCGCCCTCATCAGCGTCTACGACAAGACCGGACTCGAGTACCTGGCGAAGGGCCTCGCCGAGGCGGGCGTCGAGATCGTCTCGACCGGCTCGACCGCGCAACGGATCGCCGACGCCGGGGTCGCCGTGACTCCCGTCGACGAGCTGACCGGCTTCCCCGAGTGCCTCGAGGGCCGGGTCAAGACGCTGCACCCGCGCGTGCACGCCGGGATCCTGGCCGACACGCGCAAGCCCGAGCACCTCGACCAGATCGCCGAGTTGGACGTGCGGCCGTTCGAGCTCGTCGTCGTCAACCTCTACCCCTTCACCGACACGGTGGCCTCGGGCGCGGACTACGACGCGTGCGTCGAGCAGATCGACATCGGCGGGCCGTCCATGGTCCGCGCGGCCGCCAAGAACCACCCGTCGGTGGCCGTGCTCGTGGACCCGGCCGGCTACGGCGAGGCGCTCGAGGCCGTGCGGGGTGGTGGCTTCTCGCTCGAGCAGCGTCGGCGCCTCGCGGCCGCCGCCTTCCGGCACACCGGCGCCTACGACGTCGCCGTGGCCACGTGGATGACCGAGCAGACCGCCGAGGGCACCGACGACGGCGAGGCGACGTATCCCGTGTGGCTGGGCCAGAGCCTGGACCGCGCCGCCACGCTGCGCTACGGCGAGAACCCGCACCAGAGCGCGGCGCTGTACACCGATCCCGCCGCGGCGCCCGGCCTCGCACAGGCCGAGCAGCTCCACGGCAAGGAGATGAGCTTCAACAACTACGTCGACGGCGACGCCGCGTGGCGCTCGGCGTTCGACCACGCCGAGCCGTGCGTGGCGATCATCAAGCATGCCAACCCGTGCGGCATCGCGATCGCGGGCGACATCGCCGCCGCCCACCGCGCCGCCCACGAGTGCGACCCGGTGAGCGCGTTCGGCGGGGTGATCGCCGCCAACCGCGAGGTGAGCGTGGCGATGGCCGAGCAGGTCGCCGAGATCTTCACCGAGGTGATCATCGCTCCGGGCTACGCCGACGGCGCGGTGGAGATCCTCCAGCGCAAGAAGAACATCCGGATCCTGCGCGCCGACGCCCCGACCGGCGCCGAGCTCGAGCGCAAGCAGATCTCCGGCGGCGTGCTGGTGCAGCAGCGCGACGTCCTGGACGCCGCCGGCGACGTGACCGAGGGCTGGACCAGGGCCTGCGGGCCGGACGCCGACGACGCCACCCTGCGCGACCTGCTCTTCGCATGGCGCGCCTGCCGCGCCGTCAAGTCCAACGCGATCCTGCTCGCCCACGAGGGCGCCACGGTCGGCGTGGGCATGGGCCAGGTCAACCGCGTGGACTCCGCGCGTCTGGCCGTGCAGCGCGCGGGGGAGCGGGTCGCGGGCGCCGTGGCGGCCTCCGACGCCTTCTTCCCCTTCGCCGACGGCCTCGAGGTCCTGGCCGAGGCCGGCGTGCGGGCCGTGGTCCAGCCCGGCGGGTCGGTGCGCGACGCCGAGGTGATCGAGGCCGCCGAGAAGGCCGGGATCACCATGTACTTCACCGGCGCGCGGCACTTCTTCCACTGAGGTCGCGGGGCCGCGTCACATGTCCGGCTTCTCCGCTCGTCCGGAACTCTCGGTGAGCACCCGCAGGCGGAGCAGGTCGCCGCGGGAGTCGGGGTCGGCCGGGCGGCGCCACCAGGCGAGGTCGGGCCGGCTCGGGGCCGGTTCCACGGGGAGGTGCCGCGGCGGGCGGTCCTCGAACTCGAGGACGAGGTGGTCGCCGCACCGTCCCCGGCTCACCGCGACGCTCCGGGCGAGGTGGACGACCGGGGCGGTGACGGCGAGGACCTCGTCGCACCGGCCGTGGCGGCTGCAGCGCAGGACGATCTCGCCCCCGCACGGGCTGGCCAGCCGCAGGTCCGGGCCGTCGACGTACGGGACGACCCCGCCGCGGCGGCGGAGGCACGTCGTCACGAGCCGCCGGTGGTCGAACGCCGCGGGGATGCGGGCGAACGCGTAGACGAGCTCGTCGAAGACGGCGGCGAGCGGGCTCTCCGGGGCGTCGGGTGCGCGGCGGTCCATGATCTCTCCTCGGTCGGGGTGTTCCGGAGATGAGAGACCTCGGCGGCGGAGGATGTTCCCGCCGGTGCGAGAATGGCGGAATGACAGAAGGGGTGACGGGCGGGGCGGAGGTCGACGGCGCGGCCGCACTGACCCCGCGCGCGCAGGCCAAGGTCCGCCGGCGCGGCGAGATCCTGGTGGCCGCCGCCCGCCTCATGGCCCGCCGCGGGTTCCACGCGGTGAGGCTGGACGACATCGGCGCCGAGGTGGGCATCTCCGGGCCGGGGATGTACCGCTACTTCTCCGCCAAGGAGGACGTGCTCGCCGCGATGCTCCTCGACATCTCGCGGCGCCTGTGCGAGGGCGGCCGGGCCGCGGTCGAGCGGGGCGGCGGGCCGGCGGACGTGCTCGACGCGCTGCTCGCCGTACACATCGACTTCGTGGCCACCGAGCCGGACCTCATCAGCGTGCAGTTCCGCGACCTCGGCGCCCTGCCCGCGGGCCCGCGCCACGAGGTGCGCCGGCTGCAGCGCGAGTACGCCGAGATGTGGGTCGAGACCCTGATGCGGCTGCGGCCGGACCTGCGGGCCGTCGACGCCCGGGCCCACGTCCACGCCGTGTTCGGCCTGCTCAACTCGAGCCCGCGGCTGCCGGCGATGCCGGAGCCCGAGCTGCGCCGGATGCTCGCCGCGATGGCCGGGGCCGCGCTGCGCGCCTGAGGCCCGCTACGGGCCTCACGGACCCCGCCCGCCTCAGTCCGCGTCGATGCGCCGCCACGGGTGGGCGGCCTCGATCTCGGCGGCCAGCTCCACGAGCAGCCGGTCGGCCCCGCACCGGGCGGAGAGCTGCACGCCCACGGGCAGGCCGTCGGCGGTCGCGCCGGTGGGCAGCGAGATCGCGGGACCGCCGGAGATGTTCTGCAGGGGCGTGAAGGTGACCCAGTCCGACACGCGCTGGAGGTGCTGCTCGAAGCGCTGGTCGGTGTCCAGGTAGCCGGCCTCGGGGGTGACGTGGGAGACCACGGGGGACAGGATCACGTCGAGGTCGCCGAACGCCGCGTCGTAACCGGCGCCCACCTGCTTGAGGTAGCGCAGGTGCGAGGCCATCCGCCACATCTCCCGCAGGGCGAGCTTGTTGAGGCCCAGGGTGAAGGCGTCGAGGTCGCGCAGCGAGAAGCCCTTGCCGAAGCGCGTGCGGCCGGTGGCGCTCACGCCCAGGGAGAGCAGCGCCCAGTAGGCCACGAACGCCTCGCGGAACCGCGCCTCGACCGGCGGGTCGGCGGGCTCCACGTGGTGCCCCAGGTCCTCGAGCATCCGCGCGGTGGCCTCGAGGGTCGCCCGCGTGTCGGCGTCGATGGCCGGGCCGATCGGGGAGGCGTCGATCAGGCCGATGCGCAGGCGGCGCGACGGCGCGGCCTTGGCGGTGCCGATGGACGCCGAGGGCGCGAGGTCCCGCTCGAGCGCGGCGAAGGTGGTCACCACGTCGCGCACGGACCGCGAGAGGATGGACTGCGAGGCCAGGTCGATGGGCATGCCGCCGGTCCAGTCGTCGGGTGGGAGCAGGCCGCGGGTGATCTTGAGGCCGACGAGCCCGCACGCGGCGGCGGGGATGCGGGTGGAGCCGCCGCCGTCGTTGGCGTGGGCCAGCGGCAGCGCGCCCGAGGCCACCAGCGCGGCGGCCCCGCCGGACGAGCCGCCGGAGGTGCGGTCGGTGCGCCACGGGTTGCGGGTGTAGAGGCCGCCCTGGCGTTCGGTGGCGGCGGTCCAGCCGAACGGCGGCATCGCGGTGGTGCCCACGGGGATGAGGCCGGTCGAGCGGAAGAGGCGGG
>DUTZ01000101.1 GCA_012841845.1 Actinomycetales bacterium
GCCGACGGGCTGGGAGCGCCGGGTCCGTGGCGGACAGGGGACGCCCGGGCAGCAGGACCGACCCCAGGACGGGCGCCGATCGCCGGGCGGCGGCTACGACGACGTGCCGCCGCCGCCCGAGGAACCCGAACCGGAACCGGGGGAACCGCCGCCCCCGCCGGTCAGCGAGGACGAGATGATGGACGAGGCCCGCAGTGGTCCCCAGAATCTCGATCACCGGACCGGCGAGGACATCGCGCTCCAGCTGCTCAGGGACCACCTCGGGGCGCGGCCGATCGAGCGCTGAGCGCCGCCCCGCCGCGCGTCGGGACGTGCTGTCCGACGAGACGGTTACCCTGGGTTCCGACCTGCCGGATGCCACCAGGAACGCGCCGGCGCCGGCCGGAACAGCAACGGCCCCCAGCCGAAAGGACCCGCACATGCAGCCCGGACAGAACATGGACATGAACGCCCTGATGCAGCAGGCCCAGCAGATGCAGGCCCAGCTCGCGCAGGCCCAGCAGGAGATCGCTGCGAGCTCCGTCGACGGCCAGTCCGGCGGCGGACTCGTCACCGTCACCATGCGCGGCACCGGTGAGGTCACCGGCGTCACGGTGGACCCGAAGGTCGTGGACCCCGAGGACGTCGAGACGCTGCAGGACCTCCTCGTGGGCGCGTTCGGCGACGCGCACACCAAGGTCCAGGAGCTCGCCGAGTCGCGCCTCGGCCCGCTCGCCGCCGGCGGCGGCCTCGGCGACATGATGGGCGGCCTGGGCATGTGACCCCCGGCGGGGCCGCGCGCTCGCCGGCCCCGTCGCCCCTCTCTTCTCGGAAACGCAGGAACCACGGTGTACGAAGGACCAGTCCAGAACCTCATCGACGAGTTCGGCAAGCTGCCGGGCGTCGGACCCAAGTCCGCGCAGCGGCTGGCCTTCCACCTGCTCCAGGCCGAGCCCGAGTCCGTCCAGCGGCTCTGCTCGGCACTGCAGGCGGTCGTCGACGGCGTGACCTACTGCGAGGTCTGCGGCACCGTGTCCGCCGCCGAGCGCTGCCGCCTCTGCTCCGACCCGCGGCGCGACCCCACCCTCGTGTGCGTGGTGGAGGAGCCCAAGGACATCGAGGCGATCGAGCGCACCCGCGAATTCCGTGGCGTCTACCACGTGCTCGGCGGCGCGCTCGACCCCATCAACGGCGTCGGCCCCAACGAACTGCGCATCTCCGCGCTGCTGCGGCGGGTGGGGGAGCAGGTCGACGGCGAGGAGATCGCCGAGATCATCATCGCGACCGACCCCAACACGACCGGCGAGGCCACGTCCACGTACCTCGCACGACTGCTGCGACCGTTCCCGGACCTCATCGTGAGCCGGCTCGCCTCCGGGCTGCCGATGGGCGGCGACCTGGAATTCGCCGACGAGCTCACCCTGGGCAACGCCCTCTCCGGCCGGCGCATCCTCTCCGGCGGCCCCGCGCGCTCGGGCGCCGTGCTCCGGCCCGAGGACACCGACTCGCCCGCCCCGCCCCCGCCCGAGC
>DUTZ01000102.1 GCA_012841845.1 Actinomycetales bacterium
GCACCGCGACGAGATCGACGAGCTCGACTCGTGGATCTACCCCACGGTCAACAACGGCGTGTACCGCTGCGGGTTCGCCTCCGACCAGGAGTCCTACGAGCAGGCCTACGACGAACTGTGGGCCTCCCTCGACCGGCTCGAGGAGCGCCTGGCGACCCGCCGCTACCTCGTGGGCGACACCATCACGGCCGCCGACATCCGGCTGTTCACCACCCTCGTGCGCTTCGACGCCGTCTACCACGGCCACTTCAAGGCCAACCGCTCCAAGATCACCGAGATGCCCGCGCTGTGGGGGTACCTGCGCGACCTGTTCCAGACCCCCGGCTTCGGCGACACCTGCGACTTCCCGCAGATCAAGGCGCACTACTACGTGGTGCACCACGAGGTGAACCCCACCGGCGTCGTCCCCAAGGGCCCGGACCTGCGGGGGCTGCTCTCGGCGCACCACCGCGAGGAGCTGGGCGGCCGGCCGTTCGGCGACGGTACCGCCCCCGGCCCGATCGCCGATCCGGCCGAGAGGGTACCCGCCGGCCACGGCGCGGAATAGGCCATCCGGGCCCGGGTGGGCCTAGACTCGGTCGGATGAACCCGGCCCCGTCCGCTCTCGGTCGCTACCGCAACAGCGCCCGACAGTTCCTCATGTTCGGCATCGTGGGCGGGTCCGGGATGGTCGTCAACATGATCGTCACGATCATCATGAACCGGGCCAACGGCGGCACCCAGAACGCCCAGAACATCCTGTTCCCCATCGGCTCGACCGACTACAACTTCCGCTTCACCACCCTCGTGTGGATCGTCGCCTTTCTCGTGGCCAACCTCTACAACTTCCTGCTCAACCGGCACTGGACGTTCGGCAAGGGCCACAAGGCGCCGTTCTGGCACGAGTTCTGGCCGTTCCTGCTGGTGGGCTCGGTGGCGGCCGGCGCCGGCATCTTCGTCAAACTCGCCTTTACCAACCCCACCTCGCCGCTGTACCTGCCGGAGCCGCTGTTCCACGAGGACGCGGGGATCAACTCCCGCGAGTACTGGGGCCAGCTGTTGACGATCATCATCACGATGCCGATCAACTTCGTCGTCAACAAGCTCTGGACCTTCCGCGCGGTGCGTCACCGCCACCACCGCCGCACCACCCCGGCCCCGACCCCCGTGGAGTAGCACCGTCGTGGAGGACTCGTCGCTGCTGCTGGCCCTGGACCTGGTGGGCGTGTTCTTCTTCGCGATCTCCGGGAACCTGCTGGCCGCGCGCAAGAACATCGACATCACCGGCGGCCTGGTCCTGGGCCTGCTCGCGGGCCTGGGCGGCGGGCTCGTCCGCGACGTCCTGCTGGGCGTCACCCCGCTCGCGCTCGCCAAGCCGGTCTACCTCGTGCCCCCGTTCCTCGCCGCCGCGGTGGTGTACCTCGTGGGGCCGCACCTGCACCGGGTCCGGCTGCTCATCGTGGGCTTCGACGCCGGCGGGCTGGGCCTGTTCTGCACGTTCGGCACGGTCCGCGCGCTCGACCACGGCATGCCCGTCGCCTCGGCGCTGCTGCTCGGCGTGATCACGGCGACGGGCGGCGGGCTCATGCGCGACGTGGTGGCCAACGAGATCCCGGCGGTGTTCAACGGCTCGGACCTCTACGTGATCCCCGCGACGACCGGCGCCGCGCTCACCGTGCTCGCCGTCTCCACGGACGTGTGGGGCTCCACGGACCTGTGGGGGCCGGTGGTGGCGGTGGCGATCCCCACGTTCGCCTTCGCCTTCCGGATGGTGGCGTGGCAGCTGCAGTGGCACGTGCCGGCGCCGATGCGCGACTGGAGTTTCCGCGGCGTCGATTTCCGCATGCGCCGGGGCCGGTCGGTGTTCGGCCGCCCGGGGCCGGACGAGTGGGCCCCGGGGGAGGAGGACGACGACGAGGTCGACGAGCGCGACGACGACGCCGGCCGCCGCGGCGGACGCTCCCCGCGTCCACGCCGGTAATGTTCTGCCGACGGCCCGCGATCCCGCGCGCCGACCGTCCACGCGACCGGGAGGGGTGAGCAGGTGCAGTACTACCTCAGCCTGCTCGGCTTCGCGGCGATCGACTCGCTCAACCTGCTCGCCTTTGCCGTGATCGCCGGACTCTGGCTCGCGGCGGGGGGCCGGGCCCCCGAGTTCACCCCGCGCGCGGTGCGGTTCACCGGCGGCGCCTTCTGCGGCATCGTGCTGCTCTCGCTGGTGTCGGTGTGGATCATCGGCAACAACCAGGAGTTCGTCCGCGGGCTCTTCGACAACCTGTGGGCGATGGCGGTGCTGGGCGTGATCGGCCTGGTCATCACGGTGATGGGCCTGCGCCGGCCCGCCGAGGCCAAGGAGGAGGAGGTCGAGGCGCCGCTGGCCAAGTCGGTGCTGCAGCGTTTCGGCATCGCCGCCACCGGCGTCTCGCTGGGCGTGATCCAGTCCGGGACCTCGGCGCCGTTCGCGGCCGGCATGGTGCTCATCTCCTTTGCCGACGAACCGTGGTGGGCCAAGCTCCTCCAGATCTTCTTCTTCGCCGTCATCGCGATCCTGCCGAGCGCCGCGCTCATCGCCACCCTCTCCCGCGTGCGCGCGGCCGGCGTCGCCGCGGCCACCGAGAAGATCAACCGCTTCCTCGCCCGCGGCCGCGTCGCCGGGCGCGTGCTCACGCTGGCCGTGGGTGTGGCGCTCCTGCTGCTCGCGGCGGTGCGGATCCTGCAGCTCACCGGCGTCGTCTGAGCCGGTGTCCGAGCCGCGCGCTACGGTGCGGCCGACCACTCGAACGGGTGGTCGAACGAGGCGAGGGGGAGAGATGAGCGAGACGGACGGCACGGTGCTCTGCGAGGACGGGCTGCGGCGCCCGCCGTGGGCGGCGCGGGACCCGCTGCTGCGGGAGTACTACGACACAGAGTGGGGGATGCCGGTCCACGGGGAGGCCGAGCTGTTCGAGCGGCTCGTCCTCGAGGGCTTCCAGGCCGGCCTGAGCTGGGCCACCATCCTGCGCAAGCGGCCCGCCTTCCGAGAGGCGTTCGCGGGGTTCGACCCCGACGCGGTGGCGGCGTTCGGCGCCCCGGACGTGGACCGGCTCATGGCCGACGCCCGGATCATCCGGAACCGCCGCAAGATCGACGCCGCGATCGGCAACGCCCGCGCGACCGTGGACCTGCGCGCCGAGGGCGGGCTGCCGCAGCTCATCTGGTCGCACCGACCCGAGCGGACCCCGGAGCCGCGGACGGTGGACGAGGTGCCGAGCCGGTCGCCGGAGTCGGAGGCGCTGGCCCGGGAGCTCAAGCGGCGCGGGTTCCGCTTCGTGGGGCCCGTGACCGTGTTCGCGCTCATGGAGGCCGTGGGCGTGGTGGACACCCATCTGGTGGGCTCGCACCGGCGCGGCTCGTCGGGGGTGTGGGAGAGCCCGCCGTGATGCTCCGTCAGCCCGGCAGTCGCGGGAGGCCGGGCGCCGGGGGTCGGCCGGTCGCGAGGTCGGTGCCGCCGAGGGCCCCGGCCCCCGGCACTCCGCCGGAGGTCGGCGCGCCCA
>DUTZ01000103.1 GCA_012841845.1 Actinomycetales bacterium
CCTGGCCGCGTGCGGCCTCACCGGTGGCGACGGGAGCGGCGCCGTCGGCGGGTCGGACGCCTCCGCGGGGGTGCCCACGGTGCTGGTGGTGGACGCGTCGTCGTCGATGCTCCGGGACGACGCCCCGGGGCCCCGCATCGACGCCGCCAAGCGGGCCGCCGACGGGCTGGTCGAGGCGCTGCCCGACGACGCGGTCCTGGGCCTGGTCACGTACGGGACCTCGACCGACGATCAGCCCTCCAGCCAGGCCGCCGGGTGCCGCGACGTCACCACCCTGGCCGAGCCGCGCGAGCTCGGCGCGGACGGGCACCGCGACGCCGTGGGGACCGCGATCGACGGGCTCGCCCCGCGCGGGTACACGCCGATCGCCGAGGCGATGCGCGCCGCGGCCGACCTCCTCCCGGACGGTGACGCGGCGGTGATCGTGGTGTCCGACGGCGAGGACAGCTGTGGCCAGCCGCCGTGCGAGGTCGCCGCGGAGCTGCACGAACAGAACCCGGGCCTGACCATCTCGACGGTCGGGTTCAAGACCGCCGCCGACGAGCTCGCGTGCATCGCGCGCACCACCGGCGGGCTGTTCGTGACCGCCGACGACGCCGACACGCTCACCTCGCGCCTGCTCGCCGCGCGTGAGGTCGACGAGAACGCCTCGGCGCTCACCCCGACCGGCTTCGGCGGGATCGACATCGGGGCGCACTACGACGACATCGTGGCCGCGCACCCGGACTTCCCCGGGCAGGGCGAGGGGACCAGGGAGGACGGGCTCACCGTCATCACCTACGTGGACTGCGACTACGTCTTCGACGGCGAGGGGACCGTCGTGGAGCTGAGGCCGCACGGCGGGCGGACCATCGACGGACTGGCCGTGGGTGACCCGCTGAGCCGGGCGGTCGAGTTGTACGGCGAGCCCGTCGAGAAGCCCGACGACGGCACCCGGCTGTTCGCCGCCAGCCGCGAGGCCGGCACGGCGTGGAAGGTGAAGTACTCCGGCGACAGGGTCGAGTCGATCGTGCTGTGCCGCTGCCTGCCGGGCACCGGCGGGAGCGGGTCGGGCTCGGGCGGGAGCGGGGCGGGCTCGGGCGGGGGCCGGGAGACGGTGACGCGGTCCGGCGACACGGAGATCGTCACGATCCGCCCGTACGAGGCCGACGGCTCGTTAGCGGCGGGATTCCGCGAGCAGGCCGGGACGCCCGGCGCCCTGGGCTGGTCGTGCCGCGTCGCCACCGTCGGCGACTACATCTGCGGCCAGCCGGGCACTGACATGCTGGTCTTCTACTGCTCGGTGAGTGGCACGACCTCGTGGTGCCCGTCGCACGAACGGACGCCCGGGAACCCCGTGTTCAATCGGTACACCAACACACAGAACAACGGGAGCACCGACTACAGTCCGTTTCCCGAGACGGGCCCCACACCGTTCAAGGTGGAGCTGACCGACGGCACGGTGTGCACCGCCGGCGTCGTGCCAGGCGGAGGCCGCACCGGTTACACCAACCACTACAAATGCACCACGGACGAGAGCAAACTGCTGTGGGCCCCCGAGGGAGAGGCCGCCTTCGACACCTCCGGCGGAACGTGGACGGCGTACCTGGGCAACAACGACTACGGTTCGAATGACACCATTCGCTCCGTCCCCGTCAAGCGCGTGGTGATGTTCGAGTAGCCGCTGCGCCCCGGCCTTACCATGGCCCCATGAGGATGCAGGTCTATGTCCTGCTCGCGATCATGGCGTTGACGGTGGCCGTGGCGGCCGGGCAGGCGATGGAATCGCTCGGCACCATGCCGGGCCTGGCAGTGGGTGTGCTCGGCCTTGCC
>DUTZ01000104.1 GCA_012841845.1 Actinomycetales bacterium
CCCAGGACGACTCACTGGACGCCCTCAAGTACTTCATCTCCGACGCCCTCAAACGCCGCATCCGCCAACGCGACGGCACCTGCCGCCACCCCGGATGCACCGTCAGAGCCGAGGACTGTGAAATCGATCATGTCCTGGCCTTCCACCACGCCGACCCCGCCGAGGGTGGCCCCAGCGCCGAATGGAACCTGGTCTGCCTGTGCAAGATGCACCACCAGGAGCCTTCACGGAGAACTACGCGATCCTCAACGACCTGCCCATGTTCTGGGACGCGTCCCTGCTCGAGCACGGGGTCCACGCGCCACGGTTCCACCGCGAGCTGCCGGCCCGCTTCGCCGTCATCCCCCGCCGCGGCCGCACCGAGGACATCCGGTGGTTCGAGGCCGACCCCACCTACGTCCTGCACTTCACCAACGCCTACGAGGACGGCGACGAGATCGTCCTGGAGGGCTTCCACCAGGGCTGCCCCGAGCCGGCCGACGACGGCAGCGGCGACCTCATGAAGCGGGTGTTCCGCTACCTCGCGCTGGACCACCTGCAGACGCGCCTGCACCGCTGGCGGCTCGACATGCGTAGCGGACAGGTGCGGGAGGAGCGGCTCACGGACACGATCACCGAGTTCGGCATGATCAACGGGGCCCTCGGGGGCCGGAAGCACCGCTACGTCTACGCCGCCACGGGCGTGCCCGGCCGGTTCCTGTTCAACGGCCTCGTGCGGCACGACGTGCAGACCGGGGCCGAGGAGAGCTACTCCCTCGGCGAGGGCATGTACGGCAGCGAGACCGCGATGGCGCCGCGCGTCGGGAGCACCGGGGAGGACGACGGTTACCTCGTCACCCTCACCACGGACATGAACGCCGACGCCTCCTTCGCGCTCGTCTTTGACGCCGCCCGTGTCGCCGACGGCCCGGTGTGCACGCTCCGGCTGCCCGAGCGGATCTCGAGCGGTACGCACTCGACGTGGGTCGCGGGCTCCGAGCTGCGCCGGTGGGGCGCAACGGATACCGCGGCGCAGGCCGTGGGACTGTAGGCGCCCGGCCAGGTTCGGTGATGTGACGACGACGAGGCGCGCGGGCGCCGAGAAACATATTCGCGCGCGGCGCCGGCCCCGCCGCGTCCTCTGGGTTGTGGTGGCGCTGCTGGTGGTGCTGGCGCTCACCGCCCTGTCCACGCTGGTCACGCCGTGGCCCGGCGCGCTGCTCGTCCGGTACGTCTTCCACCGGGACGCGGCCGCGACCACCGGGGCGCTCGAGGCGCATGCCCCGGAGCGGATCGGCGCGCTCCTCGACCAGCAGTACCGGGAGGGCGACGACGACGCGTACCTCGACGTCTACTTCCCTACGGATGTCGAGGGGACCGACCGCACGCTCCCGACGGTGATCTGGACCCACGGCGGCGCGTGGATCTCGGGCACCCGGAAGAACTACGCCGGTTACTACCAGCTCCTCGCCGACGCCGGCTACACGGTGGTCTCCGTCGACTACACCCTCGGCCCGGAGGCCACCTACCCGACGGCCGTCCACCAGTTGCTCGACGCGCACGCCTACGTCCTGGCCCACGCCGGGCGGCTGCACGTGGACCCCGACCGGATCGTCCTGGCCGGGGACTCGGCCGGGGCGCAGCTCTCCAGCCAGCTCGCCGCGATCGCGACCGACGCGGACGTCGCCCGGCGGGTCGGGGTGACGTCCGTGCTGCGCCCCGAGCAGCTGCGCGGGGTGGTGCTCAACTGCGGCATCTACGACGTGCCCGCGATGGCGGGCTCCGGGCTCGTGGGTTGGGGCGTGGAGCAGTCGCTGTGGGCCTACACCGGGGAGAGGGACTTCGCCTCGAGCGAGGCGGCCGCGCAGATGTCCACGCTGCACCACGTGACCGGCGACTTCCCGCCCACCTACGTCTCCGGCGGCAACGGCGACCCGCTCACCGACGGGCAGTCCAAGCCACTGGCCGCCCGGCTCACCGAGCTCGGCGTGGACGTGACCACGCACTTCTTCCCCGCCGACCACCAGCCCGCGCTACCGCACGAGTACCAGTTCGACCTGGACACCGCCGACGGGCCGGTGGCGCTGCAGAAGACGCTCGGCTTCCTGCGGACGCACACCGGGTAGCGGCCGATGCCGCCGTCGATGGTGTCGCCGATGTTCCGATAACGCACACCGCCGCCCGCGCGGCCTGCCACGCTGACAAGCGGTATCCGACTTCGGAAGGCGGCCCGCGATGCGTACTCGGACGACAGGACGGGTCGCGCGTGCGGCCCTCGCCCTCGGCCTGGCCCCCGTGCTCGTCCTGGGGGCGTGCGCCGGGCAGGAGGATCCCGGCCAGGAGGCGCAGTCCTCGCCGTCGTCCTCCACGGCGCCGGGCCCCGCACCGGGCGGCCTCGGCGGGGAGCCCCTCCCCGTCCAGGACGCCGA
>DUTZ01000105.1 GCA_012841845.1 Actinomycetales bacterium
CCCAGGACGACTCACTGGACGCCCTCAAGTACTTCATCTCCGACGCCCTCAAACGCCGCATCCGCCAACGCGACGGCACCTGCCGCCACCCCGGATGCACCGTCAGAGCCGAGGACTGTGAAATCGACCATGTCCTGGCCTTCCACCACGCCGACCCCTCCGAGGGCGGGCCCACCGCCGAATGGAACCTGGTCTGCCTGTGCAAGATGCACCACCAGGAGAAGACCTTCGGCCCCTGGAGCTACCTACCCGGCCCCCGCGGCGACGGCGAGCTGATCATCCGCACCGACACCGGCCACGAGTACCGAACACAACCCGGCGGCATGCTCGCCCTGGCCCGCGAGCAACTCCGCGAGGCCACGCTCAGACGCCTGGCCGAACGGCCCCACCGCCGCCACTACCCACCACACGACACCGCCGGCTAGTGGCTCGGCGTGTGTGCTACCGGGCAGCCGCCGAGACGCTCGCGCGGCATGATCGGGTGCGCTCCGAGGTCCGCCGGCCGGTAGCCGGTCGGATAGCCCGGGTACGTGCGGTTCTCCGTGCCCGTGGTGCCGTACTCCTCGCGGCGGACCGGCAACCACCGCACGACCTTCGACCGGGCGCGCAACGCGGCGTGCCCCGCCCGGCGCAGCGCGGCCGGCTGACGCGGGAAGCCGAAGGCGCGGGTCATGTCGTCGTCCACCAGGGCGAGCACGGCCCTGCGGACCACCGGCCGCAGCGGCGTGGGGTACCACGAGCACATGAGGTCGAGCGTGTACGTGCCGATCTTCTCGTTGTCCGGGTCGTAGCGGAAGGTCTGCTCCTCGTAGTCGTCGCGCCACCGCCGGAAATCGCCCATGTCCTCGGGGATGTCGGCGATGTTCATCCTCTGGCCCACCCCGCGGTAGAAGTGGAACGCGGCCAGCCGCTCGTGCGGGTGCAGGCGCCGCCAGCCGAAGGAGTCGATCCACTCGAGCGGCTCGTAGATGAACGTCGAGAGCACGTACAGCATGTCGTCGCCCGAGATCTCGTACCGCGCGTGCTGCCGGTTGATCACCCGCAGCGACTCCCTGCCGCGCGCCGAGTCGTAGCCGTGCTCCACGAGTTCGGCCATGAGCAGCGCCGTGTCGTCGTAGCGCTTCTGCGGCGCGTCGCGGAACTGGCCGGCCTCCTCGAGCACCCGGGACACGCTCGGCACGCAGTAGGTGCGGTACAGCGCGAACTCCAGCGAGCGCTGGTAGTCCCACGGGAATTCGTAGGCGGCGGTGATCCGGTGGATCTCCGGGGCGTCGGCCACGGGGTCGAGCGAGGCGATGAGGTCACGCCAGTACCAGCGGCCGGGACGGCGCGGCACGTCGGCCGTGAGCGGGTGGTCCGTCGTCGCGTCGGCGAGCAGCTCGGCCGGGATCGGACCGAAGACGCCCGGGGCGGCCTCCGTCGCAGGCCTCTCGGCTGTCGTCGTCATGTGCCGTCACCGCTTCCCGTGCACGTTGGCCAGCATCCACTTGACCACCTTCATGTCGCGAGGCTTGCGCGTCATGGTCATGAGGTTCATGGGCGCCTGGAACTTCTGGACCGTGATGGCCTTGGGCCGCGAGAACTCGCGCAGGCCGTCGGCCCCGTGGATGCGGCCGAAGCCCGAGTCGCCCGAGCCGCCGAACGGCAGGGTGGGGATGGCGGCAAAGGCGAGGAAGGCGTTCACCGAGACGCCGCCCGCGTTGAGCTTCTCCGCCAGCGCCAGGCCCCGCTTGCGGTTCTTGGTGAAGATCGCGCCGCCGAGGCCGTAGGTGGTGGCGTTGGCCTTCTGCACGCCCTCCTCGAGGTCGGCGACGGAGTTGATGACGACGGTGGGGCCGAACGTCTCCTCCGTGACGGCCGAGGAGTCCTCCGGGACGTCCACCAGCACGACCGGCTCCACGACCCGCTCGCCCACCGAGTCCGCGCCGCCGACGACGGCCGTGCCGCCGCTGGCCAGCGCGTCGTCGACGTGGCGACGGACGATGTCGACCTGCCCGGGCAGCGTCATGGGGCCGTAGCTCGAGGTCGAGCTCGTGCCGGGGGTGAGTGCCGTGACCTTGCCCGTGACGCGGCGGACGAAGTCGTCCCGGACGTCCTTGTGCACGTAGATCCGCTCGACGCCCGCGCACGTCTGGCCGGCGTTGCCCATCGCGCCGAACACGGCCTGGTCGGCCGCGGCCTCGAGGTCGGCGTCGCGGTCCACGAGCATCGCGTCCTTGCCGCCGCCCTCGATGACCACCGGGGTGAGCGTCTCGGCGCAGGCCGCCATGACCTTGCGTCCGGTCGCGGCCGAGCCCGTGAAGGCCAGCTTGTCGACGCCCGCGGTGCACAGCGCCGCGCCGGTGGAGCCGTCGCCGGTGATCGTCTGGAACAGCGGCTGGGAGGCGCCGAGCGAGTTCCACACGTCGGCCAGCCAGACGCCGACGCCCGGCGTGTGCTCACTGGGCTTGAAGATCACCGCGTTGCCCGCGGCCATGGCGTAGGTGAGCGTGCCCATGGGCGTGAAGACCGGGTAGTTCCACGGCCCGATCGCGCCCACGACCCCGTACGGCTGGTACTCGACGTACGCGGCGTGGTTGCTCATGAGCAGGCCGGCCGAGACCGACCGGCGGCGCAGCACCTTGTCCGCGTTCTTGGCGGCCCAGTCCAGGTGGCCGATCGCGAGCATCACCTCGAGGGTGGCATCCTCCTCCGGCTTGCCCGTCTCCACGGAGATGAGCGTCGCCAGCTCCTCGGCACGCGACGCGATGGCCCGCTTGTACTCGAGCAGCCACTCGCGGCGGCCGCGCGGGCCCTGGTTGGCCCACCATCGCGCGGCTCCCCTGGCCCGTTCGACCGCGAGCGCCACCTCCTCCGGACCGGCGACCGGGTACTCGGCCAGGGGCGCGCCGTCGCGCGGGTCGACCTTGGCGAACGTGCGGTCGGCGGTGCTGTTGGTGGGCTCGGTGGTCGTCATCAGTGGTCCTCCCGTTTCAGATCACATATATTTGATGTAGCGTACCGTGATACGGGCCACAGTAGTCCACCGGAGACCGTTCCGACCACCCCCCGGCCCAGATCCCCGACACGAGAAGACGAGGCGAGACGTGTTCGACATCTTCACCGACGAGCAGAAGGACTTCGCGAAGTCGATCGACGACTTCTGTGCCCGCGAGATCGGCGACCCCGAGAAGCGGCGCGAGCTGCTCGGCGAGGGGGGCACGCACTCGCCCGAGATCTACGCCAAGATGGCCGAGCTCGGCTGGCTCGGCCTCACCGTCCCCGAGGAGTACGGCGGCTCGGACGCCGGCGCCGTCGAGCTCTGCCTGCTGCTCGAGCACTGCCTCAAGGGCCTGGCCCCCATCGGCGGCATCGGCCCCACGCTCATCACCGCCGCCGCCTACCAGAAGTTCGGCAGCGAGGATCAGCGCAGGCGCGCCCTCGAACTGGTCGTGAACGGCGGCACACTCTCCATCTCGATGTCCGAGCCGGGCGCCGGCTCCGACGTCGCGGCCCTGCGCTGCAAGGCGGAGCGCGACGACTCCGGCGACTGGGTGATCAACGGCCAGAAGACATGGTGTTCCAACGCCCACTTCGCCGACCGCATCCTGCTGGTGGCGCGCACCTCGTCGTCGGGGGCCAAGCACGAGGGCATCACCATGTTCGATGTGCCCGCCGACGCCCCGGGGCTGCAGATCACCGGCATCGAGACGATGGGCGGCAAGGAGGTCAACGACCTGTACTTCACCGACGTCCGGCTGCCCGCCGACGCCGTGGTCGGCGAGGTCGACGGCGGCTGGGCGCAGCTCATGACCGGCCTCAACACCGAGCGGCTCATCCTGGCCGCCATGCAGCTCGGCGTGGCCCAGCGCGCGTTCGACGACTGCCTCGCCTTTGTCCGCGAGCGCGAGCAGTTCGGCCGCCCCATCGGCTCCTTCCAGGTGCTGCGCCACCGGCTCGCCGACATCGCCACCGAGATCGAGGCCACCCGCCTGCTCGTCTACGCGGTGGCCAGGAAGGTCGACGCCGACCCCACGGCCCTCTTCCCGCGCGAGGCCTCCATGGCCAAGCTCAAGGCCACCGAGCTGAGCAAGTGGGTCACCCTCGAGTGCATGCAGTCCATGGGCGGCTACGGCTACGCCACCGAGTACGGCATGGAGCGCATGGTCCGGCAGGCGGTGGTGTCCACCATCTACGGCGGCACCAACGAGATCCAGCGCGACATCATCGGCAAGACGTACGGCCTGTGAGCGCCGACGAGCTGGCCGCGATCCGGGCGCTCGAGACCGTGCCGCCCGCCCGGGTCTCCGCCCTGTGGGACGCGTGCGCGCCCGCGACGGTCGAGGACCTCGCCGGCAGCCGCTGGCGGGGCACCGGCCTGGACACCGGCCACCCCATGTTCGGGATGCTCGGGAAGATGCGCTGGTGGGGCAAGGACTTCACCGACCCCCGGAAGGTGGACCCGATCCTCGTCACCGACGACGCCGGCGCGATCGTCCCCGACACCTCCGCGACCGGCGGGGGCGGGGCGGCGCTGTGGGAGGTGACGTTCCGGGGACGCCCGTGCGCGTCCATGGTGTACGACCGGCTGCCGGTGATCGACCACTTCGTCGTCGCCGCCACCGACGACACCGGGCGCGCCACCACCCTCCTGGCCGTGATGAACGGCCGCGGCACCGTGCACTCCGGCGAACACTTCTGGTTTCTCCTCGAGCGCGCCGCCGACCGATAGACCACCCGCCCCGCGGACCGGA
>DUTZ01000106.1 GCA_012841845.1 Actinomycetales bacterium
CCGCAGCGCCGCACGCAGGGCCTCCCGGCGCCCGATCGGGCGCGTCACAGGAGCCCCGGGACGAGCGCCCTGCGCTCCGGCGGGTACTCGTCGCCGAACCGCTCCCGGTACCAGGCGTGGGTCTGGAACGCCCGGGGCACGAGGTTCGCCACGGTCACGAGCAGGACGAAGCACGCCGCGGGCGACCACATGGCGATCGCCAGGCCGACGAACGAGACGATCTCGGTGAGGTAGGACGGGCTCGTGACCCACCGGAACAGGCCGCCGCGCGGGATGCGGTAGACCTTGTCGCCATTGGCGATCTCGCGGCGCGTGCGCAACGTGCGGATGATGTGATCCGAGTGCAGGTTGCCCACGAATCCACAGACGTAGACGGCCATGCCCACGAGGAAGCGCGGGTCGGTGAACCAGTCGGTCGAGTACTGGTCCGAGATCTCCGAGACCCACACCGCGTTGAGGTAGCCGTGCAGCGTGGTGACGAGCCAGCCGGCGCCGATCACGAGCCACCCGAAGCTCGCCCGCGCCCCGCGCTGCACCCGCATGAGCAGCGGGAACACGAAGCCCCGGTTGCCGTAGTGCACGAGCCACACTCCCAGGAAGAACAGCGGGACCGCCTCGGCGCTGTTCCGGCCGGCGAGGAAGAACACCACGAAGCTCACCGTGGCGGGCAGCTCCATGAGGAACCAGCCCACGCGCGGGGGCAGGCCGATGCCACCGGCGGCGTCACCGAACCGGCCGTACGGGGCCCGGTAGAACAGGGCGCCCACGAGGATCAGGCCGGCGTAGACGAACGCTCCCCGGAGGATCCACGTGTAGGTCTCGTGCGAGAGGAAGAAGTCCACCCCGGCATCCTGCCACGGAGGTCGACGGCGAACGCCCCGGGCGACACTCTCGTGTCCGCCCGGGGCGTTCCGCTGACGAGTACCCCCGATGGGATTCGAACCCACGCTACCGCCGTGAGAGGGCGGCGTCCTAGGCCACTAGACGACGGGGGCCAGCTGCTCCACCACTGTAGCGGCTAGGTCGCCGCGAGCCAAAATTGCGGTGAACGCGCGCCGCCTCAGCCCCGGGCGCGCGGCGAGCCGCCTCGGTAGACCGGGTGCAGAAATGCACTCGGTGTACTTTTCTCCTACGCTGGACGCCATGACCGCACACGACCCCCGGGACTCGCTCCGCGAACGCAAGAGACTCGCCACCCTGGCGGCGATCGAGGACGCGGCCACCGCGCTGGTGGTCGAGCACGGCTACGACGCGGTCACCGTCGACGAGATCTGCGCCCGCGCCGACGTGTCCAAACGGACCTTCTTCAACTACGTCCCCTCCAAGGAGGCGGCCGTGGTCGGCGCCCCGCCCCAGTCGGTCCCGGCCGCCGAGCGCGTGGACTTCCTCGACGCCGCCGCGCCCGACGTCCCGGGCGCGCTCCTGCGGGTGTTCCTCGGCGCGTTCGCCGCCGTGCGCTCGGGGAACGACGCGCGCGCCGCGACCCTGGTACACCGGCGCCGCGCCATCTTCCGCGACCACCCACCGTTGGCGGCGGCCCGGATGACGGCCACGACGCGGCTCCACGAGGAGTTGGTCGACCTCGTCGTCGAGCTCTACCGCCGCCACCCGGCGCTCCGCCGCCTCCCCGACGCA
>DUTZ01000107.1 GCA_012841845.1 Actinomycetales bacterium
ACGAGGAGGTGGTCGAGCCCGCGGATCACCGCGACGGGGCGCCCGCCGAGCTTTCCCTTGGCCAGGTCGGCGGCGGCGGCGATCTCGTCGGCCACGGCGACGTCGGTGACGAGAAGGTCGTTGCCCTGGCGGTCCACGGCGCCGCCGTAGCCCACCGAGACGCGCACCCCGGCCGCGCCGATCGCCACGTCGGTCTGGCCCGTCCGCCACGCGCGGCCCATGGTGTCGGTGACCACCACCGCGACTCGCGCCCCGGTGCGCGCGGTGAGGGCGCGGGCGAGGTCCAGGGCCGAGGCGTCGGGGTCCTCGGGCAGGAGCGCCAGCTCGTCGGCGGCGACGTTGGAGCCGTCGACGCCCGCGGCCGCCTGGACCAGGCCCAGCCGGTTCTCCGTGATGAGGGTGCGGTTGACGCGCGCCACCACCCGCACGGACTCGGCGTCCACGAGGCGCCGGCGCAGGGCGTCGCGCTCCTCCGGGTCGCGCGGGGCGGCCACGACGCGGCCCTCGACCTTGGACAGGACCTTGGAGGTCACCACCACGACGTCGCCGTCGGCGAGGCCGTGCGGGTCGCGGGTCAGGGCGTCGGCGAGCGCGGCGGCCAGGTCGTCGCCGGGGCGGAACTCGGGCAGCCCGTCGGGGGCCCAGATCGTGATCCGGCCGGGCGCGGCGTGCTCGACCGACCGGTGCCGGATCTCGGGGAGCGCGCCGTCGGTCACCGGGCGCCGCCGGGGACCTCGAGTCCGGCCAGGTCGATCGCGGCGGCGACCATGGCGGCGGTGGCGTCGGGGTCGGTCATGAGCAGGGGGGCCTCGCGCACGGCGATCCCGTCGACGCGGGCGTCGCCCCGGGCCGGTCCGTCGCCGGGGGCCACGAGCCACCCGTCGAGCAGCCCGGTGCCCGACCGGGCGCCGTAGTGGCGCGCCACGGCGAGCGCCGAGGTCTCCACGCCGATCGCCGACAGGCACGCGTCGGCCATGCCGCGCAGCACGGCGCCGTCGATGACCGGGCTCACGCCCACCACCGGCGCGGAGGTGGCCCGCAGCGCGGCGCGGATCCCGGGGACGGCGAGGATCGCGCCGGTCGAGACCACGGGGTTGGAGGGGGCGACGACGACGAGGTCGGCCTCCGCGATCGCCTCGAGCGTCTCCGGGGTGGGCTCGGCCTGCTCCGCGCCGATCTGGACGAACGCGGTGGCGGGCAGGGCCGCGCGGTGCCGCACCCACCACTCCTGGAAGTGGATCGCGCGCCCGCCGGTCTCGTCGCCGGTCTCGGCGAGCACGACGTGCGTCTCGCAGCGGTCGTCGGTCACGGGCAGCAGGCGGACGCCGGGGGACCAGCGGACGCAGAGCGCCTCGGTGACGTCGGTGAGCCGGAAGCCCGCGCCGAGCATCTGCGTCCGGACGAGGTGCGTGGCCAGGTCCTTGTCGCCGAGCCCGAACCAGTCGGGCTGCACGCCGTACTCGGCGAGCTCGGCCTTGCAGTTCCACGTCTCGCCGGCGTGCCCCCAGCCGCGCTCCGGGTCGATGCCGCCGCCGAGGGTGTACATACAGGTGTCGAGGTCGGGGCAGATGCGCACGCCGTGCATCCACGCGTCGTCGCCGACGTTGACCACGGCGTCGATCCGGTTGGGCGAGCCGTCGCGCGCCGCGGGGTCGTCGAGGCCGAGCAGGCGGCGCGCGCCGAGCAGGAATCGGGCGCCACCGACGCCACCGGCAAGTACACAAATCCTCACGCCTGCCCAGCGTAGTGACGCGGCGGGTCACGGGCCGGGGCGGCCTTGCGGCGTGGCGTATCCCACACCCTCCGGCGGCGTGTCCGCGTCCGCGCGGGGAGGCGGAAATGCTAGGGATCGTCGATTTCGCTTGACCTGGGGGCCGCGCATGTGTGTAATCACAAGTGTGTCATTCGCCTGAGCACCGCCCCCCATTCGGTAGCGCAGCGGACACGGTCGACCGGTTGTTCGACTGTGGTCGGTACGGGTGTCGTCACCGGGGGAGCAGCGGCCCTCGCGAGGGGCGCACGGCAAGGATGTCATGACACCCCGGCACGTACACGACCGACGAGGAACGCAAGACGAAGGGATGACCGTGGACCGACAGTCACGCACCGCGGCGGGACCCGATCTGGCCGTGCTCGACTTCGGCGTCACCGCGCTCTTCGCGGAGGACGAGGAAGAGAGCTGGCAGGACCGGGCCCTGTGCGCCCAGACCGATCCCGAGGCGTTCTTCCCCGAGAAGGGCGGCTCGACCCGCGAGGCCAAGAAGATCTGCACCGGGTGCGAGGTCAAGGCCGAGTGCCTCGAGTACGCCCTGGCCAACGACGAGCGCTTCGGCATCTGGGGCGGGCTCTCCGAGCGTGAGCGGCGGCGCATCAAGCGCGGCGCGGTGGGCTGACCCCCGACGTCAGGGGCCGTCGGGCCCCGATTCGACCTCGTCCGGCGAGATCTCGAGATGCTGGGAGACCAGCTCGACGAGGACCGAGTAGATCAGGTCCCGGAGGTCGTCCGGATCGGGCGCGCGGCGGGTGAGCGGCCGCCGGAACAGCACGAGCCGGGCCCGGGTGGGCTGCCCCGACCGGTCCACGCCCGCCGGCACGAGCCGGGCCAGGGGGACGAGCCCGTCGGCCACGACCTCCTCGGGCCACGACTCGCCCGGCCGCAGGCGCATCCGCGGCACCATGTCCACGGCCAGGTCGAGGTGCTGCAGGCGGGTGTGCCAGTGCTGGTCGATCTCGGCGAACGCCTCGAGCGCGGCGGCGTCGAAGTCCTCGGCGCGGCTGCGCCAGCGCGGCACCTCGGGCGGCAGGACCGGGCCCCGCGGGCCGTGCCCGCGCCGGTCCGCGCGCCGCGAGGTCA
>DUTZ01000108.1 GCA_012841845.1 Actinomycetales bacterium
CCTGGCCGCCCGCGGGGGCCGGGGCTACGCTCATCGGCGTGCGTACGCTGCCCACCACCCCGCTCCTGCGCGGTCCCCTCGCCCTGCTGGCGCTCGCGTCGCTGGTCATGCTGCTGCGGGTCCCCGACGAGCGCACCCACTGGTGGGGGATCACCGGCAACCTGATCGACATCAACGTCTACCGCTGGGGCGGGCACGCGGTCCTCACCGGCATCCCGCTGTACGAGGCTGCCCTGTTCGGCGACGACTCCGGCCGCTTCTATCCGGCGATGCCGTTCACCTATCCGCCGTTCTCGGCGCTGCTGTTCACGCCGTTGGAGCTGCTCAGCGTGCCGCTCATGGAGGCGCTCTGGGCGGCGTTGACCCTGCTGCTGCTCTACCTGGCGGTCCGGATGTGCTTCCGCGCGCTCGGCTACGCCCCGGACCGGGTCACCGTCCAGGTCTCGCTCCTCCTCGCCGTCATCGCCCTCACGCTCGAACCCGTCCGCACCACCCTGTGGCTCGGGCAGATCAACCTCCTCCTGCTGGTCCTGGTCCTCGCCGACCAGCTCGCCTCGAGGTCCGGACGACCGTGGGCACGGCGGCTCGCCGGCGTGGGGTCCGGCCTGGCCGCCGGCATCAAGCTCACGCCGGCGTTCTTCTGGGCGCACTGGCTGGTCACCGGCCGGTGGCGGGTCGCCGCGGTCTCGCTCGGGGCGTTCGCCGCGACCGTCGCCGTGGGTTTCGCCGTGGTCCCCCGCGACGCCGTGCGGTACTGGTCGGGCACGCTCTTCGAGTCGCAGCGCATCGGCGAGGACGCCACCGTGGCCAATCAGTCGCTGCGCGGCGTGATCGCCCGGCTGGCCGGCGTGGACATGGCGCCGACGTGGGTCTGGCTCGTGGGCGCCGCCGTGGTGGGGTTGGCCAGCCTCGCCGTCGCCGCCCTCGCCCACCGTGCCGGGCACGAACTGCTCGCGCTCACCCTGTCCGGCATGACCATGACCATGGTGTCGCCGTTCTCCTGGGGGCATCACTGGGTGTGGTTCGTGCCGCTGCTGGTGGTGGCCGTGCACCTCGCCGTCGTCGGGGGGCGGTGGTTCCTGTGGGCGGTGCCGGTGCTGCTGTGGGCGGCCGCCGCGAACTGGGTGCAGAGCTTCCCCAACCCGGAGTTCCCCGACGACCGCTGGGTGGCGATGGGCCTGTTCATGCTGGCCGGGGACATCCCGGCGTGGCTCTACGGCATCATCACGAACGTCTACCCGATCGTCTGGCTGGTGACCGTCGTCGCTACCGCCCTCTGGGTGTGGCGGGCCCGCGGCGACTCGCGCACCGGCGCCGCCGAGCCCGCGCTACGCTCACGGTAGGCACGGCGCGGCGCCCCTCGGAGGCCGCCGCGCGACCGGAGTGAGGTGGCCCGGAGATGACGACGATGCGCGCGTGGGTGGTCCGCGAGCCCGGCCCGCTGCCGACCGGCCCGATCGAGCTCACCGAGGTGCCCGTGCCCGCCCCCGGGACCGGCGAGGTGTTGGTCCGGGTCCTCACCTGCGGCGTCTGCCGCACCGACCTGCACGTGGCGACCGGCGACCTCGCCGTCCACCGGCCGCGGGTCGTGCCGGGGCACGAGATCGTCGGCGAGGTCGTGGGCGCCGGGCCGGGCGCCACCCGGTTCGCCGACGGCGAGCGGATCGGCATCCCGTGGCTGCGCGAGACCTGCGGCGCCTGCCGCTGGTGCCGCGCCGGTCGCGAGAACCTGTGCACGGCCTCGAGCTACACCGGCTGGGACGCCGACGGCGGGTACGCCGAGTACGCGACCGTCCCCGAGGCCTACGCCTACCGCATCCCCGACGCCCTGGGCAGCGCCGAGGCCGCGCCGCTGCTGTGCGCGGGGATCATCGGGTACCGCGCGCTCACGCGGGCGCGCCTGCCGCAGGGCGGGCGCCTGGGCCTGTACGGCTTCGGCGGCTCCGCGCACCTCACCGCGCAGTTGGCGATGGCCCAGGGCGCCGAGGTGCACGTGCTCACCCGCGGCGAGGGCGCCCGCCGGCTCGCGCTCGAGTTGGGAGCCGCCTCCGCCGGCGACTCCCACGACCTACCCCCGGTCCCGCTCGACTCCGCGATCTGCTTCGCGCCCGCGGGCGACGTGGTGCCGTCCGCGATGGAGGCCCTCGCGCCCGGCGGCACGCTCGCCGTCGCCGGCATCCACCTCACCGACATCCCGCCGCTCGCCTACCGCCGGCACGTCTTCCACGAGCGCACGCTCACCAGCGTGGAGAGCAACACGCGCACCGACGGCGAGGAGTTCCTCGCCCTCGCCGCCCGCCTCGGGATCCGGCCGACCGTCACCGAGTACCCGCTGGCGCAGGCCGCCGAGGCGCTGGCCTACCTCGACGCCGGCGACGTCCGCGGGGCGGGCGTCCTGCGGGTCGCCGAGCGTTAGGCGCCCGCACACGCACCCGTACCCCGGCCCGCGCGAGGCGGGCCGGGGTCGGTGGTC
>DUTZ01000109.1 GCA_012841845.1 Actinomycetales bacterium
GCCGACGCCGAGCACGACCGCCGACGGCTCGGCGGGGAGGTCGCCGAACTCCGCGAGCGCACCGGTCACGCCGTCCACGTCGGTGCAGTCCGCGTACCAGTCCCCGTTCCGGCGCACGAGGGTGTTGGCGCTGGCCACGATGCGGGCCCGCTCGCTCACCTCGTCCGCGAACTCCAGGGCGGCGAACTTCCCGGGCATCGTCACCGAGTAGCCGATCCGGTCGGCCGGCGAGGCGCCCACGAGGCCGGGCAGCCGCTCGGCGTCGCACTCGATCCGCTCGTAGGTCCAGTCGGCCAGGCCGAGCGCGCGATAGGCGGCGCCGTGCAGCACGGGCGAGAGCGAGTGCTCGACCGGGGACCCCAGCACCGCGGCGGACCGCGCGGTCCCGCCGATGTCCCCCGGGGAGGTGGCGTCAGCGGCCACTGGACAGGACGCCGTTCTGGATGGCCATCGACTGGTTCTGTTCGTGCTCGGGGTACTCGTCGGCGAAGAGGGTCGTGCCCTGCATGTCGACGGTGACGAAGTACTTCCAGCCGCCCTCGGCCGGGTTCTCCATCGCGCGCAGCGCGTCCAGACCCGGCGAGCCGATCGGGCCGTACGGCAGCCCGTCCATGGCGTAGGTGTTCCAGGGGGTCTCGGCGGCGCGGTCCGCGTCGGTGGTGGCGATCTCCTGGTCCGCGAGCGCGTAGTTGACCGTGGAGTCGAACTGCAGGCGCATCGGCTCGTCGAGCCGGTTGAGGATCACCCGGGCGATCTTGTCGAAATCCCCGGTGTGACCCTCCTTCTCCACGAGCGAGGCCGCGGTGACCACCTGGTACGGGGTGAGCCCGATCCGCTCGGCCGACGGCACGAGTCCCGTCTCGTCGTAGCTGGTGGTGGAGGAGTCGATGAGCTGGCGGAGCATCTCCACGGGCTCGGCGGTGGGGTCGACGTTGTGCACGCCGGGCGCCACCAGGCCCTCGAGGCGGCGCACCGGGTCCGGCGCGGTCCGCACCTCGTTGATCGCCCAGTCCGGCACGCCGAGCTCGGTGGGGTCCGTGTGCACGGCCGCGTCGACGATCTCCTGGGGGTGGCGGCACGTCGGCTCCGCGTCCGGGGTGTCGAGGTCGCGCATGCACGTGGCGTCGGCGATGAGGGTGTAGATGCCCTTCTCGGTGTGGCCGCCCACGACCTCGGTGTCGAGCAGGCGGCCGCCGGGCTTGATGTCGATGAACCCGACCCGGCTCTCCGGGTCGGCGAGCATCTCCACGACCGAGTCCGCGCTCATCTCCCGCCGGACCTGGTAGTACCCCGGCTGGATGCCCTCGACGGAGGTGCCGGACGCCGCGCCCACGAAGGCGCGGGTGCTGGCCACGGTTCCGATCTCGTACAGCCGGTCGCCCACCGCGCCGAGTGTGTCCCCGGCCTCCACGTGCAGCAGCGCGCTGCCGGTGCCCTCGCCCTCGTGATCCGGGGCGGCGGCGACCTCGGCGTTGAGGTAGCGGTACGCCATGGCGCCGAAGGCCACCACGATGCCGATGACCGCGCCGATGAGCAGGAGTCGGGTGGTCCCCGCCGTCCGTGAACGTCCTCGTGCCGCAGACATCGTGCTCCTTTACTTGGCCGTGGGGTGCGCGCCCCCACAGGGCTGCCCGGGCGGCAGCACGGTGGTGTGGGCGAGTTTATCCAGTTCGCGCGGGCGGCCCACCGCTCATCTCCTGGCGTGCCGCGAGTCGATCCACGACTGCAGCAGCACGACCGCGGCCGCCTGGTCGATGACGTCGCGCTGCTTCCGCGTGTTTCGGCCGGCGCCGTGGAGCGCCGCGCCCGCCGTCACGGTGGTGAGCCGCTCGTCGACGAGCTCGACCGGCAGGTCCGGGGTCGCCGCACCGAGTGCGGTGACGAAGGACCTGGCCATGGCGGTCGACGCCGTCTCCCGCCCCTTGAGCGAGGTGGGCAGGCCCACGACCACGCCGACGGCGTCGTACTCCTCGACGAGCTCGGCGAGCCGGCGCAGTTCCCGCTCCCAGCCGGGGTCGCCCGAGACCACCCGGATCGTCTCTACGGGTGTGGCGAGGATGCCGTCGGGGTCGCAGGAGGCCACGCCGATGCGCGCGGTCCCCACGTCCAGGCCCAGGCGCCGGCCGCGGGTCCAGGCCGGCGCGGCGGGACCGTCGTGCGTCACCCGGCGTCCCGAACCAGGAGGGCGATCGCGGGGACGCGGCCGGACGTCATCCACATACACTCACCCTTCAACCTCAGCAAAGCCGGCTA
>DUTZ01000110.1 GCA_012841845.1 Actinomycetales bacterium
GACGGCTCGGCCGGGGCCGGGGCGGGGTGCGCCGCTTCGAGCGCGGCGGCGAGCGCGGCCGGGTCGGCGACGGCCTGGCGCCCGCGACGGAACGCCTGGAGGTTGCGCTCCACGGCCACGCCGTTGAGCTCGACGGCCCGCTCGATCGACGCCGCCGACACGGGCAGCGCGCCGGACTGGAACGCGGCGCCCACGAGGAGCATGTTGGCGGAGACGGTCTCGCCGAACAGTCGCTCGGAGAGTTCGCCGGCGTCCAGGCGCACGGACCGGGCGCAGGCCCGCTCCACCGCCCCGGAGACCTGCGCGTCGGCGGGGTAGCCCACCGCGGTGTCCACGACCATCTGCCCGGTGGGGACCCTGGTCGTGGAGACGACGGCGGTGGTGCGGTCGCGGCCGGCCACCTTGAGGTTGACCGGATCGGCGCCCACGAGTCCGTCGGCACAGAGGTAGAGGTCCGCCTCGCCGGTGGCCACCTTGGCGGCGAGCTCCTGCGGGCCGGCGGTGAGCGTGACGTCGGAGACCACGGCGCCGCCCTTCTGCGCCAGGCCGGTCATGTCGAGGGTGCGTGCCACGTGGCCGTCGAGCACGGCGGCGGTGGCCAGCACGGCCGACACGGTGACGATCCCCGTGCCGCCGATGCCGGTGATGCGCAGGTGGAAGGGGGCCTCGCCGGTGAGGGCCCGCGTGTCGGGGGCGGCCACCTCGTCGTCGTCGAGATCCGGGACCGTCACCGCCGCGCGGCGCTTCTCACCGGGGGTCACGGTGACGAACGACGGGCAGTCGCCGTCGAGGCACGACAGGTCGAGGTTGCAGCTCGACTGGTCGATCCGCGTCTTGCGGCCGAACTCGGTGTCGACCGGGTGCACGGACAGGCAGTTGGACTTCTGCCCGCAGTCGCCGCAGCCCTCGCAGATGCGCTCGTTGATCACCACCCGCTCGGTGGGGGTGGGGACGGTGCCGCGCTTGCGGCCACGCCGCTTCTCTGCCGCGCAGTGCTGGTCGTGGACCAGGACGGTGACCCCGGGGACGGCGGCGAGTTCGCGCTGGACGTCGAGCATGTCGGCGCGGTCGCGGACCTCGACACCGCGGGGGAGGCCGGCTGCGCGCGTCCGCTTGACGTCGTCGGTGGTGACGACGACCTTGGCGACCTTCTCCGCGAGCAGCAGCCGGCACGTCTCGGCGAGCGACTTGCCGCCGACCGTGTCCTGGCCGCCGGTCATGGCGACGGTGCCGTTGAACAGCAGCTTGTAGGTGATGTTCTCGCCGGCGCCCACGGCCGCGCGCAGCGCGAGGGAGGCGGAGTGGTCGAAGGTGCCGTCGCCGACGTTCTGGACGAAGTGCGTCTCGGAGACGAACGGCGCCATGCCGAGCCACTGCGCGCCCTCGCCGCCCATCTGGGTGACGCCGGTGATGTCGCCGACCTGCGACTCCGGCTGGAGCAGCACCATGGCGTGGCAGCCGATGCCGGCGCCGACGAGCGTGCCCTCGGAGACCTTGGTCGAGGAGTTGTGCGGGCAGCCGCTACAGAAGTAGGGGCTGCGGGTGAGGACGGGCAGCTCGATCCGCCCGCGGCCCCGACCGGCGCCCTCCTGCCACGCCCGCACGGACTCGAGCCCGTGGACGGTGCCGAGCCGGTGCGCCAGGCCGCGGGTCACCGAGTCCACGTCGAGCTCGCCGAATCGGCTGAACAGCGTGGAGCCGTCCTCGTTGGTCTTGCCGCGCACGTCGGGGGTGTGGGGGCGGTCGTAGAGGATCTCGCGGATCATGGTCTCGATGAAGTCGCGCTTCTCCTCGACCACGATCACCTCCTCGAGGCCGTCGACTAAGCGGTACAGCATCTCCCGCTCCATGGGGTAGACCATGCCCAGCTTGAGCAGGCGGATGCCGCGCCGCGCCAACTCGTCCTCGTCGAGGCCGAGCCGGGCCAGCGCCGAGCGGACGTCCAGGTAGGTCTTGCCGGCGGCGACGATCCCGATCCGGTCGTCGGCGGTGCGCGCGACCATCCGGTTGATGCCGTTGATGCGCGCGTACTCCAGGGCCCGCGGGATGCGGGTGGTGAGCTGGTTCTGCTCGAGCTCCATGAGGGTGGCGCCGAGCAGGCGGGCGTCGGGCACGTGCGGGCTGCGGCCGAGGTCGCCGAGGTGCGGCAGGACCCGGTCGGGATGCACGTCGGCCGTCGAGGAGCCGTCCGCGACGTGCGCCGAGATCTTGAGCGCGGTCCACAGGCCGGAGACCCGGCTCATCACCGCCGCGTGGACGCCCAGGTCGAGGATGTCCTGCGAGTCGGCGGGGTAGAGGATCGGCATGTAGAGGTCCGCGAGCGCCATCTCGGAGGCGCACGGCACGGTCGAGGACTTGGCGCCCGGGTCGTCGCCGACGAGCGCCACCGCCCCGCCGTTCGGGTCGGTGCCCACGAGGTTGGCGTGGCGCAGCGCGTCGGTCGCCCGGTCCAGGCCGGGCGCCTTGCCGTACCAGTAGCCCACGACGCCGGCGAGCTGCTCGCCCGAGACCGGACCGCGGCCCAGGGTGCCGGCACGCGAGGCGAGCTGGGCGCCCATGACGGAGGTGGCGCCGAGCTCCTCGTTGAGCGCGGGGCGGTGCACCACGTCGTAGGGGTCGAGGTAGGTGCGGGCACGCCGCGAGATCTCGAGGTCGTACCCGGCGAGCGGCGAGCCCTCGTAGCCGGAGATCAGCGAGCCGGTCGCGAGGTTCTGCCGGCGGTCCAGCCGGGCGCGGTCGCGGACCATCCGGACCAGCGCCTGGATGCCCGTGAGGAACACCGTGCCCTCGTCGCGCGTGTAGCGGTCCTCGAGGGAGAAGGAGTCGGCGTCGGGGCGCCCGCCGTGGTGGTGGTCGCGGTCGTGGCGCCCGTCGGTGTGGTGGCTGGTCACGGAGGTCATCGGTGTCACCTGGCCTTGTGGGTCGGGTACGGCTGTGGCCGTCGTGTCCCCCGACCGTAACCGGGCATGTGACCGGCGTCACGCGGCCAGCGCCAAGACGGTACCGTTGGCCCGACGGCACGGTGGAGTGCGGGAGAAAGGTGGACCAGTGGTCCACCGTCGGCCCGCCCGGGCGGACAGGTGGTGACGACGGATGACGACGGCGAGGCGGCTCGACGGACTGGATCGGCGGCTGCTGGGGCTCCTCATGAGCGAACCCCGGGCGGGCGTGCGCGAGTTCGCGCGCAGGCTCGGGGTGGCCCGGGGGACCGCGCAGTCGCGGCTCGACAAGCTCGTCGAGGGCGGCGTGATCGCCTCGTGGGCGCCGACGCTCGACCCGGCGGGGCTCGGCTACCCGCTGTCGGCGTTCGTCCACGTCCACCTGGCGCAGGCGCGGCTCGACTCCACCTGCGCCGGGCTGGCCCGGATCCCGCAGGTGCTCGAGGTGGTGTCGGTGGCCGGCGAGTTCGACCTCGTCTGCCGGGTGGTGGCGCGCGACCACGAGCACCTCGAGGACGTCTTCGGCGCGATCATCGCCACCGAGGGCGTCCTGCGCACACGCACGGAGATCGTGCTCACCCGGCGGGTGGGGCCGCGGGTGGCGCAGCTCGTCGAGGAGGGGTGAGTGGCGCTGTTCAGTCGGGTCGGCGATCTACGGCGACGACCTCGAGCCCGGTGATCCCCTCGAAATCCGCGGGGTTGCAGGTGTAGACGGGGAGGCCTCGCGAGATGGCCACCGCGGCGATGAGTGCGTCGTAGGCCCGCGCGGCGGGCTTGCGGCCGGCATGTCGGAGTTCGGCGGCGACCCGGCCGAAGGCCCGGGCGGCTGCGGCGTCGAAGGGGATCGGATCGAAGTCGGTCTCGGCCACCTGGAGGTGGAGGAGTCGTTCGAGTCTCTCTTCCTGTGTTCGGGCGATGAGGGGGCCGACGGTCAACTCGGCGAGGGTGATCGTGGTGATCCGAGGGGTGGGCGGCAGGGCTCCCGGTTCGACGTCGACGAGGTCGATGAGGGTCGACGTGTCGAGGATTCCGACCTCGGGGGTCGGGCTCACAGTGACGGGTCGATCAGCTCGTCGAGCTCGGCTCGGAGTCGTGCCGCGTCCACCCTCGGGAGGTGCTTTCTCCTGCGGATGAGCTCCGCCGCGGACAGCGCGCGCCGGGCGACCGGGCTGAGGACGGCGACCGGCTCACCGTCCCGGGTCACCGTCAGGCTCTCGCCGGCGGAGACCCGGCCCAACACCTCGGCACCCTTGTTGCGCAGGTCTCTGACGCTGACGGTGTCCATGGGCCCAGTGTATCACCGGTGAGACGCGGTGATCTGCGGCCGAAGGGGCCGGAACGGGGTCGGTCGGCCCGTCAGGCGCGCGACGCCCCCACGCCGAGCGGGTCCGCGGTGGCGGCGAGGCCGCGGTCGAAGTCGGTGGGCCAGCGGTCGGCGATCGTCGCGTCGAGCGCCTCCAGGCGGACGAGCAGCGGGCCGTGCAGGTCCTCGGGGAGTTCGGCGAGCAGCGAGTGCAGCATCTCCCGCAGGCGGCGTCCGATCTGGAGGGAGTCCACGCCCGCGAGCCGGATCTCGTCGGTGGCCAGGCCCACGTAGTCCTCCCACTCCTGTCGCCAGCCCGCGTGGGCCGCACTGGGCGTGGTGGACAGGGTGGTGTCGACGATGTCGACGAGCATCTCCTCGAGCGCGTCGAGCACCTGGACGGCGCGGCTCGGGTCGTTGGCCGCCGGCGGCAGAGCCTTGAGCGCGATGTCGACGAGCGTGCGCAGCGCGCCCACGGGCCCGTTGCGGGGCGCGTAGGCGTCGCCGATCGCGAGGCAGCCCAGGAGCGTGCGCCGGCGGGCGGGGGTCAGTGCCGGGCGGCCGCCGTCCGTCGCGGAGGCGAGGGAGAGCACCGGCGTGCGGGAGGTGAGCGCGTCGCCGACCCCGCACAGCAGGGTGATGTCCACGCCCCAGCGGCGCTGCAGCGCGTTGAGGCGCACGGTGTTGACGGCGAGGAGTGCGCTGCCGGTCGGTGGGCGCTCGCCGAGGCGGACCACCTCGCCGTCGAGCGAGCGGTGACCCACGGTGGCCATGGTCGCGAGCAGGGTCGCCGGATCGAGCAGGTGCAGGGTCCGGGCGACGAGCGCGATGAGCAGGCCGGCGCCGACGAGCACGATGAGCAGGGCGCCCGCGGTGGACAGCAGCGGCGTGAACCGGTCGTCCGTCACGGCGTGGGCGAGCGCCACGAGGACGCAGTAGCCGAAGGCCGAGATGAACGTGGCCATGGACCAGCGGAAGATCCGGTCCCGGCGGATGAGGGGGACGATCCGCACCGAGAGCGACATCATGCCCGTCTGCATGACGGTGGTGAGGGCGGTGAAGACGAGGCCGGCGAGCGTGATCATGGCGCCGGCGACGATCACGAGGACGGTCGTCGTGGCCGCGTCGTCCATGAGGGGGTACCAGTCCACCCGGCCGCCCAGGTGGTGGTCCGCGGCCGGCAGGGCCACGCCCGCGGCGAGCGAGGCGGCGAGGAGGATCGCGCTGGTCCGCCACGTGCCGTCGTCACTGGTCGCGTGCCGCACCCGGGCCCAGCGCAGGCGGTCCGCGAACGACTCGGAACCCCGGGTGTCGGGGGTCGGCGGGGTGGTCATGGGACGAGCGTAGGGCGGCGTCGTCACCCGCCGGGGGTGTCCACCACTTTCGGGTATGGACAAGTGTGATGCGGCCCACTACTCTGGGTTTCAGTTAATCCGACTTAACTGAAAGGGGAGCGGTGTCCATGACGGCCGCAACCAATCGACAGTCGCACCAGGAACTCCTCGCCGACCTGCGCGCCCGGCTCGACCGCGCCGCCCGGGGCGGCGGCGAGAAGGCCCGGGCCCGCCACCTCGAGCGGGGCAAGCTCCTCGCCCGCCAGCGCATCGACGTCCTGCTCGACCCGGGCAGCCCCTTCCTCGAGCTCTCCCCGCTCGCCGCCGAGGAGATGTACGGCGGCAAGGCGCCGGGCGCCGGCGTCGTGGCCGGCATCGGCCGCGTCTCCGGCCGGGAGTGCCTCGTGATCGCCAACGACGCCACCGTCTCCGGCGGCACCTACTACCCGATGACGGTCAAGAAGCACCTGCGCGGCCAGGAGATCGCCCTGGCCAACAACCTGCCGTGCATCTACCTCGTCGATTCCGGCGGCGCCATGCTGCTCCAGCAGGACGACGTCTTCCCGGACCGCGACCACTTCGGCCGCATCTTCTACAACCAGGCGACCATGTCCTCGAAGGGCATCCCGCAGATCGCGGCCGTCATGGGCTCGTGCACCGCCGGCGGCGCCTACGTCCCGGCGATGAGCGACGAGGCCGTGATCGTCCGCAACCAGGGCACGATCTTCCTCGCCGGCCCGCCGCTGGTGAAGGCCGCGACGGGCGAGGAGGTCACCGCCGAGGAGCTGGGCGGCGGCGACCTGCACGCCAAGACCTCCGGTGTCGTGGACCACCTGGCCGACGACGACTACGACGCGCTCATGAAGGTCCGCGAGATCGTCGCGACCTGCCCGCCCGCGCCCGAGCCGGAGTGGGAGGTGCTCGAGTCGGTGGAGCCGGTGCGCCCGCAGACCGACCTCTACGACCTCGTGCCCACCGACTCGCGCACCCCGTACGACGTGCGCGACGTCATCGGCACGATCGTCGACGGCGGCGAGTACACCGAGTTCAAGAAGGACTACGGCACCTCGATGGTCACGGCGTTCGCGCGGATCCACGGCCACCCCGTGGGGATCATCGGCAACAACGGCGTGATCTTCTCCGAGTCCGCCCTCAAGGGCGCGCACTTCATCGAACTGTGCGACCGCCGCAAGATCCCGCTCGTGTTCCTGCAGAACATCACGGGATTCATGGTGGGCCGCCAGTACGAGGCGGGCGGCATCGCCAAGAACGGCGCCAAGATGGTCACCGCCGTGGCCTGCGCGCGGGTGCCGAAGTTCACCGTCGTCGTCGGCGGGTCGTTCGGCGCCGGCAACTACTCCATGTGCGGCCGCGCCTACTCGCCGCGGTTCCTGTGGATGTGGCCCAACGCGCGCATCGCCGTCATGGGCGGCCCGCAGGCCGCCGACACCCTCGCCACCGTCCGCGCCGCCCAGGTGACCAAGGCCGGCGGGGAGTGGACCGACGAGCAGCACGAGGAGTTCACCGCGCCGATCCGCGAGCAGTTCGAGGAGCAGTCCACGGCCTACTACTCCACGGCCCGCCTCTGGGACGACGGGATCATCGACCCCGCCGACACCCGCACCGTCCTCGGTCTGGCGCTCGCCGCCGCCGCCAACGCCCCCCTCGAGCCGGTCAACAACGGCGTCTTCAGGATGTGAGCTGACCAATGACCACCCGACTCCACACCGTCCTCGTCGCCAACCGCGGCGAGATCGCCTGCCGCGTGATCCGCTCCCTGCGCGCCGCCGGGATCCGCTCCGTGGCCGTCTACTCCGACGCCGACGCCGACGCCCTGCACGTGCGCATGGCCGACGCCGCCGTCCGGCTCGGGCCCGCCCCGGCGTCGCAGTCCTACCTCGACATCGACAAGGTCATCGAGGCCTGCCGCCGGACCGGCGCCCAGGCCGTCCACCCCGGCTACGGCTTCCTCTCCGAGAACGCGACGTTCGCCCGGGCGCTCGAGGAGGCCGACCTGATCTTCGTCGGCCCGCCCGCCACCGCCATCGAGACGATGGGCGACAAGATCACCGCCAAGGCCGCCGTCTCCGAGCGCGACGTGCCCACCGTCCCCGGTATCTCGCGGCCCGGACTGACCGACGACGAGCTGGTCGCCGCCGCCGACGAGGTCGGCTTCCCGGTGCTCATCAAGCCGTCCGCGGGCGGCGGCGGCAAGGGCATGCGGCGCGTCGAGGACGCCTCCGGGATGCGCGACGCCCTGGCCTCGGCCCGCCGCGAGTCCGCGGGAGCCTTCGGCGACGACACCCTGTTCCTCGAGCGCTTCGTGGACACCCCGCGCCACATCGAGGTCCAGGTCCTCGCCGACCGCCACGGCAACGTCATCCACCTGGGCGAGCGCGAGTGCTCGCTGCAGCGCCGCCACCAGAAGGTCATCGAGGAGGCGCCGTCGGCGCTGCTCGACGAGGCCACCCGCCAGCGCATCGGTACCGCCGCCTGCGACGCCGCCCGCTCGGTCGGCTACGTGGGGGCCGGCACGGTCGAGTTCATCGTGTCCGCGAAGAAGCCCGACGAGTTCTTCTTCATGGAGATGAACACCCGCCTCCAGGTGGAGCACCCCGTCACCGAGATGGTGACCGGCGTGGACCTCGTGGACTGGCAGGTCCGCGTCGCCGCCGGGGAGGAGCTCACCCTCCGCCAGGAGGACGTGACGCTCACCGGCCACGCGATCGAGGCCCGCGTCTACGCCGAGGACCCCGCCAAGGGCTTCCTGCCCACCGGCGGCACCGTGCTCGGGCTCGAGGAGCCGTCCGGCGACGGGGTCCGCGTGGACTCCGGCCTGCGCGTCGGCACCGTCGTGGGCTCGGACTACGACCCCATGCTCGGCAAGGTCATCGCCCACGGCGCCGACCGCGCCGAGGCCCTGTCCCGGCTCGACGCGGCGCTCGCCGGCACCCACGTGCTCGGCCTGCGCACCAACGTCGACTTCTGCCGCTTCCTGCTCGCCCGGCCCGAGGTCGTGGCCGGCGACCTGGACACCGGGCTGCTCGACCGGACGGTCGACGACTACGTGGCCACCCCGGCCCCCGAGGGCGCCCTCGTCGCCGTCGCCATGCACCGCACCGAGGAGCGGTGGGCCCGCGTGCCCGCCTCCCGCCGCGGCCCGTGGGACGTGCCCAACGGGTGGCGCGTCGGCGGCCGCGCCGAGGTGTGGACCCGCCTGGACTCCGGGCCCGGCAGCGACGCCGTCACCGTGGGTCTCAAGGGCACGCCCGGCGACGCCGAGGTCACGCTCACCGACGCGACCATCGGCTCGACCGACGCCACCCACGTCTCCGCCCGACACCACGCCCGTGTCGCCCGCGACGGCGCCTCGCTGCGCCTGACCATCGACACCACTCAGCAGCGCTGGACCGTCGTGCGGTCCGCCGACACCTTCTGGGTGGCCGGCGACGGCGGCACGTGGGACCTGCGCCTGCTGCCGCTCATCGACTCCCGGATCCACGACTCGGGAGCGGCCGACGGCGAGATCCGCAGCCCCATGCCGGGCTCGGTCATCGCGGTGTTCGCCGCCGACGGCGACGAGGTCACCGCCGGCCAGAACATCCTCGCCGTCGAGGCCATGAAGATGGAGCACTCGCTCACCGCCCCCATCGACGGCGTGGTCCGCCTCCACGCCGCCACCGGCGAGCAGGTGCCCGCCGACCACCTGCTCGCGACCGTCGAGCCCGCCGATTCCGACACCGACCCCGAGGAAGAGAACAATGCCTGAGCTGGAAGAGCACTACGCCGAACTCAAGGCCTCCGTCGCCGACTTCGCCGACAAGGTGGTCGCCCCGGTCGCCGCCGAGCACGACAAGAACCACACGTTCCCCTACGAGGTCGTCTCCAAGATGGGCGACATGGGCCTGTTCGGCCTGCCGTTCCCCGAGGAGTACGGCGGCATGGGCGGCGACTACTTCGCCCTCGCCCTGGCGCTCGAGGAGCTCGGCCGGATCGACCAGTCGGTGGCCATCACCCTCGAGGCCGGCGTCGGTCTGGGCGCCATGCCGATCTACAAGTTCGGCACCGAGGAGCAGAAGCAGCAGTGGTTGCCGAACCTGGCCGCCGGGAAGAACCTCGCGGGCTTCGGCCTCACCGAGCCGGGCGCCGGCTCCGACGCGGGGGCCACCAAGACCACCGCCAAGGAGGACGGCGGCGAGTGGGTCGTCAACGGCTCCAAGCAGTTCATCACCAACTCCGGAACCGACATCACCTCGCTGGTCACCGTCACGGCCGTCACCGGGACCCGGGAGGGCGGCAAGAAGGAGATCTCGACGATCATCGTGCCGTCGGGCACCCCGGGCTTCATCGTGGAGCCGGCCTACGACAAGGTGGGCTGGAACGCCTCCGACACCCACCCGCTGACCTTCGACGGCGCCCGCGTGCCCAAGGAGAACCTCCTCGGCGAGCGCGGCCGGGGCTACGCCAACTTCCTGTCGATCCTCGACGAGGGCCGCATCGCGATCGCGGCGCTGTCCGTGGGCGCCGCCCAGGGCTGCGTGGACGAATCGGTCAGGTACGCCAAGGAACGCGAGTCCATGGGCCAGAAGATCGGCACCTTCCAGGCCGTCGCCTTCAAGATCGCCCGCATGGAGGCCCGCGCCCACACCGCGCGCTGCGCCTACTACGAGGCCGCCCGCCTCATGCTGGCCGGCAAGCCGTTCAAGAAGGAGGCCGCCATCGCCAAGATGGTCGCCTCCGAGGCGGCCATGGACAACGCCCGCGACGCCACCCAGATCCACGGCGGCTACGGCTTCATGAACGAGTACCCGGTGGCGCGGCACTACCGCGACTCCAAGATTCTCGAGATCGGCGAGGGCACCACCGAGGTGCAGCTCATGCTCATCGCCCGCGGGCTGGGGCTGTGATGGCCGAGCAGGGGACCGGCGCCGGGGCGCGCAGAGAGGTGGTCCAGCGCGGCCTGTGGTTCGAGGAGTACGAGGTGGGCACCGCCTACCTCCACCGCCCGGGCCGCACCATGACCGAGGCCGACAACGTCCTGTTCACCACGCTCACCATGAACACGCAGGCGCTCCACCTGGACGCCGCGTGGGCGGCGGACCAGCCGGGCTTCGGCGGCGAGCGGCTCATGAACTCCATGCACACGTTGTCCACGCTGGTCGGCCTGTCGGTCGCCCAGCTCACCCAGGGCACGATCGTCGCCAACCTCGGCTTCTCCGAGGTGAGCTTCCCGGGGCCGGTGCTCCACGGCGACACGCTCTACGCCGAGACGGTGTGCACGGACAAGCGTGAGTCGAAGTCGCGGCCGGGGGAGGGGATCGTCACCCTCGAGCACATCGGCCGCAACCAGCACGGCGACATCGTGGCCAAGGCCGTCCGCAAGACACTCGTGCGCAAGCGGCCGGCCGGGTCCGACGCCGACGGCGGGGCGGCGTCATGAGCCCCATGAGTGCGGCGTGGGTCCCGCCGGGTCCGGCGATGCTGTTCTGCCCCGCCGACCGGCCGGAGCGCTACGCCAAGGCCGTCGAGCGGGCGGACGTGGTGATCGTGGATCTCGAGGACGCGGTGGCGCCGGCGGGTCGGCCCGCCGCCCGCGATGCTCTACGGGCATCGAGCCTCGATCCGGCGCGCACGATCGTCCGCGTCAACCCCGTGGAGACCGACGACCACGCCGCCGACCTCGAGGCCCTCGCGGCCACCGACTACCGCTGCGTGATGCTCGCCAAGACCGAGTCGGCCGCCCAGGTCACCGACGTGCACTCCGCGACCGGCGCGGCGGTGCTCGCCCTGGTCGAGACCCCGCTCGGCGTGGTCCGCGCCACCGAGATCGCCTCCGCGCCCGGGTGCGCGGGGATGATGTGGGGCGCCGAGGACCTGCTCGCCGGGATGGGTGGGACGACGTCGAGGTTCGCCGACTCCGAGGCCGGCGGTCCCCGCGTGGCCGGGGAGTACCGCGACGTGCCGCGCCACGCCCGGGCGGCGGTCGCCCTCGCGGCGGCCGCGTTCGGCCGGTGGGCCGTGGACTCGGTCCACCTGGACATCGCCGACGAGGCCGGCCAGCGCGCGGAGGCCCTCGACGCCGTCGCGCTCGGCTACGCCGCCACGGCGTGCATCCACCCCTCGCAGGTGGCGATCGTGCGCGCCGCCTACGCGCCGTCCGACGAGGAGGTCGCCTGGGCCCGCAGGGTGCTCGACGCGGCGGCCACCAACCCGGGCGTGTTCCAGCTCGACGGCCGCATGATCGACGGCCCCGTCTTCCGTCAGGCCGAGGCGACCCTGCGTCGCCACGAGGCCGCCAGCTAAGTAACCCACCGGGCCGCCGAGCCCGTCCTCCACCCCAGGAGCCCCGAGATGACCACCACCGATCTCGACCCCACCACACCCGACCCGAACCTGGCCCACACCCGCGGCGAGACCGACGTCCCGCTGCTCACCGGGACGATCTGCGACAACCTCGCGGCGACCGTCGAGCGCTTCGGCGACCGCGACGCGCTCGTCGACGTCCAGGCCGACCGCCGCTGGACCTACACCGAGTTCCTCGCCGACGTCCGGCGCCTGGCCGCCGGCCTGCACCGCCTGGGCATCCGCAAGGGCGACCGCGTGGGCATCTGGTCGCCCAACCGCTGGGAGTGGGTGATGATCCAGTACGCCACCGCCGAGATCGGCGCGGTGCTGGTCAACATCAACCCCTCGTACCGGGTCCACGAGCTCGAATATGTCCTCAAGCAGGCCGGCATCCGGGCCGTCGTGGCCGCGCCGCAGTTCAAGGACTCGGACTACACGGGCATGCTCGCCCAGGTCCAGCCCACCTGCCCGGACCTGGAGTTCGTGGTGCTCTTCGGCGACGAGGAGTGGGAGGCCATGATGAGCGGGCCCGGCGAGGAGGCGGTGCTCGCCGAGATCCGGTCCACCCTCTCGCCCGAGGACCCCATCAACATCCAGTACACCTCCGGCACCACGGGCTTTCCCAAGGGCGCCACGCTCTCGCACTCCAACATCCTCAACAACGGCTTCTTCGTGGGCGAGACCATCAACTACACCGAGGCGGACCGGGTGTGCATCCCGGTGCCCTTCTACCACTGCTTCGGCATGGTCATGGGCAACCTCGCGTGCACCACGCACGGCGCCTGCATGGTGATCCCCGCCCCGGCGTTCGACCCCGCGGCCTCGCTGCGCGCGGTCTCGCAGGAGAAGTGCACGAGCCTGTACGGCGTGCCCACGATGTTCATCGCCGAGCTCGCGCTCGAGGACTTCGACTCCTACGACCTGTCCACGCTGCGCACCGGCATCATGGCCGGTTCGCCCTGCCCCGAGTCCACGATGCGGCAGGTCATCGACCGGATGAACATGGAGGAGGTCTCCATCTGTTACGGCATGACCGAGACCTCGCCGGTGTCGACCCAGACCCGGGCCGACGACTCGCTCGACCGCCGCGTCGGCACCGTCGGCCGCGTGGGCCCGCACCTGGAGATCAAGATCGTCGATCCCTCCACCGGCGAGACGCTGCCGCGCGGCGAGGCCGGCGAGTTCTGCACCAAGGGCTACTCGGTGATGCTCGGCTACTGGGACCAGCCCGACAAGACCGCCGAGGCCGTCGAGGACGGCTGGATGCACACCGGCGACATCGGGGTGATGGACGACGACGGCTACGTGCAGATCACCGGCCGGATCAAGGACATGGTGATCCGCGGCGGCGAGAACATCTACCCGCGGGAGATCGAGGAGTTCCTCTACACCCATCCGGACATCCTCGACGCCCAGGTGATCGGCGTGCCCGACGCCAAGTACGGCGAGGAGCTCATGGCGTGGGTGCGGCTCAAGCCGGGCAAGCACGACCTCACCGCCGAAGAGGTGCGCGAGTTCGCCACGGGCAAGCTCGCCCGCCACAAGATCCCGCGGTACGTCCACGTGGTGGACGAGTTCCCCATGACCGTCACGGGCAAGGTGCGCAAGGTCGACATGCGCGCCCAGGCCATCGAGATGCTCGGCATCGCCTGAGCGCCATCCGATCACCCAGGAGGAGCGACACGTATGTCTGACAAGCTCATGACCGCGGCGGAGGCCGTCGCGGACATCCCCCACGGGGCGTCCATCGCCGCCGGCGGCTTCGGCCTCTGCGGCATCCCGCAGATCGTCATCGAGGCGCTCGCCGCCCGCGACGTCGGCGACTTCGAGGTGTTCTCCAACAACGCCGGGGTCGACGGCAAGGGCCTGGGCATCCTCCTCGAGACCGGCAAGCTGCGCCGGATCGTCTCCTCGTACGTCGGGGAGAACAAGGAGTTCGCCCGCCAGTACCTGTCCGGCGAGCTCGAGGTGGAGCTCACCCCGCAGGGCACGCTCGCCGAGCGGATGCGGGCCGGTGGCTCGGGCATCGGGGCGTTCTTCACCCGCACCGGCGTCGGCACCTACGTCGCCGACGGCGGCATGCCGTGGAAGTACGCCGCCGACGGTTCGGTCGCGCTGGCCTCGCCGGCCAAGGAGACCCGCGAGATCCGCGGCGAGACCTACGTGCTCGAGCAGGCCATCGAAGCCGACTTCTCGCTCGTGCGCGCGGCCGTCGCCGATCGCAGCGGCAACCTCCGGTTCAACCTCACCGCCCGCAACTTCTCGCCGCTGGCAGCGATGGCCGGCCGCGTGTGCATCGTCGAGGCCGAGGAGGTCGTGGAGGTGGGCGAGCTCGCGCCCGACGACATCCACCTGCCCGGCATCTTCGTCCACCGCCTCGTGGAGCTCACGCCCGAGCAGGTCGCGCAGACCAAGTGGATCGAGAAGACCACCACCAACCCGCCCTCGGAAGGACAGCGCTGATGAGCACCCCCGCCACGCCTGACGCCACGCCCGCCCGCATCGGCCGCGACCGCAAGGCCATGGCCGCGCGCGCCGCCCTCGAGCTCTCCGACGGCCAGTACGTCAACCTCGGGATCGGGCTGCCGACGCTCGTGCCGAACTACGTCCCCGAGGGCGTGACCGTGACCCTGCAGTCCGAGAACGGCCTGCTCGGGATCGGCCCGTACCCGCACCCGGACCACGTGGACCCCGACCTCATCAACGCCGGCAAGGAGACCGTCACGACCCTGCCCGGGTCCTCGATCTTCGACTCGGCCATGAGCTTCGGCATGATCCGCTCGGGCAAGATCGACGTCGCGATCCTCGGCGCCATGGAGGTCAACGCCGCCGGCGACATCGCCAACTGGATGGTCCCCGGCGCCATGGTCAAGGGTATGGGCGGCGCCATGGACCTCGTCGTGGGCGCCCGCCGGATCGTCGTGGTGATGGACCAGCTCGCCAAGAACGGCTCGTCCAAGATCGTCTCCGAGATCTCGCTCCCGCTCACCGGGCTCGGCTGTGTGGACCGGATCATCACCGAACTCGGGGTGTTCGACCGCGACTCCGACGGCTTGATCCTGATCGAGCTCGTCGAGGGCGTGACCCTCGAACAGATCGCCGCCGCCACCGACGCCCCGTACCGGGTGGCCGACCACCTGCGCTGAGCCCGCTCCGCGGCCGTTCGGGCTCCGATGGCCGCCCGGTCGGCTCTCCTGGGCAGGTGGCGGCTACAAAGGAGGGGTGCAGTATCCCGAGCCGTCTCCGCCCTCGCCGCCCGCGACGAGCACCGTGACCTCGCCCAGGCTGTGGACGACCCCGATCCGCGGCCGGGTCGCGCTCGCGGCGCTCGCCTGGGTGGCGCTCTACGGGCTCGGGGCGGCCGGGCTGGTCGTGCTCGGGATGGTGGCGATGCGCCTCGCCGGGGCCGACCGTCCGGATCCGGCGATCCTCGCGCTGGTCGTGGTGTGGGGTTCGTAGCTGGCCGTGCTGCTCGCGGTGCGCGTGCACCTGCTCCGGCGACGGGCCCTGACCTGGGCGGACGTGGGTCTGCGTGCGCCCGCACGCTCGCCGGTACACCTGGCGTGGCAGATCCCGGCGGTCATGCTCGCCGGCGCCACCGCGTCGGTTCTCGTGTTGGCCCCGTTCGGCCAAGAGCCCGCCGACGAGCAGCAGGGCCTCGGCGACCTGCTCACCGGCGGCCCGGTCGTCGCCGTGCTCGGGCTGCTCGGCGTGGCGGTGCTCGTACCGATCGTCGAGGAGGTGGTCTTCCGCGGCATCGTCCTGCCGGCCCTGCGTGCACGGTTCCAGCTGGTGACCGGCCTCGTGCTGGCGGGCGCGGTCTTCGCCGTCGTCCACGTCCTCCCGCCGGCGCTGCCGTATCTGTTGGTCGTGGGGATCGCGCTGTGTGCGATGGCCGAGTGGTACCGGTCGATCGTGCCGGGGATCGTCCTGCACGGGGTGAACAACGCGATCGTCTTCGGCAGCCTGCTCACGACGCTGTAGGCGGCGGGCTCGCCGAACCCGCGGGCGGCACCCGAACGCGGCAGCCCCGCGGCGGCACACTCAGGCGAGAAGCGCCGAGACCAGCAGGAGCACCGGCAGCGCGCCGAGCGTGGTGAGTACGGCCGAGTCGCGGGCGAGCAGCGTCCCGTGCCCGTAGCGGGTGGCCACCACGAGGACGTTCTGCGCGGTGGGCAGCGCGGCGGCCACGACCACGGTGAGCAGTTCGTGCCCGCGCATGCCGAGCACCCCGGCGCCGAGTGCGAACGCCAGCAGCGGATGCGCCACCAACTTGAGGGCGCTGGCCAGGGCGATCTCGCGGCGCGGGGAGGCTCCGGCCTCGAGCACGCGGACGCCGTAGAGCGACATGCCAAAGACGAGCAGCGCGCCCGGAACGGAGATCTGGCCCACGAGGTGGACGGGCTCGAGCAGGCGCTCGGGCGGCGTCCACGGCAGTGCCGCCACGAGCACGCCGGCGAGCGCCGCCACGACGAGCGGGTTGCGGATCGCCTGGACGAGCGCGTCACGCGCGCCGCCGCGGCCGGAATCGGCGCCCCCACGCGAAGCCCCGCCACCCGGAGCCCCGCCCGGGCCCCCGGCCAGCGTGGCCCGTTCGAGCACGGCGATCGCGACGGGCTGCAGCACGACCACCTGGAACAGCAGCAGCGGCATGACGAAGCCCAGGTCGCCGAGCACGTAGAGCGCGATGGGGATGCCGAGGTTGGCGGAGTTGACGTAGCCGGCGGAGAGGGCGCCGACGACGAGGTCGGCGGATCCCTTCCGCAGCCAGAGGCGGGCGATCGCCGCATACGCGACCGCGATGATCACGGCCGAGACGGCGGACACCAGGAAGACGCCGTTGAAGACCGCGTCGAGGGTGGTGCGGGCGAGGGCGTCGAAGAGCAGGGCGGGGGTGGCGACGAAGAAGACGAGTCGGTTGATGACGAGCCGGGCGTCGTGGCCGAGGACGCCACTGCGGGCGAGGACCCAGCCGAGGGCCACGAGGGCGACGATCACGGCGAAGCCGTTGAGCACGCCGGCCACGGCGGCCTCCTCGGGGTCGGGGACGAGGGGAACGGGAGCGGGGAGCGGGGGAGCGGAGAACCGGGCGGTGAACGCCGATCGGGGCCGCGCTCCGCTGGTGGGAGGCGCGGCCCCGATCGGGCTGCTGTTGTCCGGTCGGCGCGGTGGCTACCGCGTACGGGACGAGGGGTGCGCGTTCACGCGCGCCGAGCTGTTGCTCAGCGGCTGGTGAACGGCAGCAGGGCCATCTCGCGGGCGTTCTTCACCGCGACGGCCACCTGGCGCTGCTGCTGCGGCGTGAGGCCGGTGACGCGGCGCGAACGGATCTTGCCGCGGTCGGAGATGAACGTGCGGAGGGTGTTGATGTCCTTGTAGTCGACCGTCTCGATGCCCGCGACCTTCAGCGGGTTCTTCTTGGGACGACGACCCTCCTGGGCACGCAGCTTCTTGTTCGGGGTGCGCTTGTTCGCCATGGTTACCTACTCACCAACTCGACTTCGTGACACCGGGCAGCTCGCCGCGGTGGGCCATCTCGCGCATGCGGACGCGGGAGAGGCCGAACTTCCGGAGGTAGCCGCGCGGGCGGCCGTCGGCGACGTCGCGGTTGCGGACGCGCACGGGGGAGGCGTCGCGCGGCATCTTGTTGAGCGCGGTCTGGGCCTCCATGCGGGCCTCATCGGTGCTCTCGGGGTTCTTGATGATCGCCTTGAGCTCGGCGCGCCGCTCGGCGAACCGGGCCACCTTGGCCTTGCGCTGCTCGTTACGCGCGATCTTGGACTTCTTGGCCACGGGTCAGCGCTCCTCTCGGAATTCGACGTGCTTGCGGACGACCGGGTCGAACTTCTTGAGGACGATGCGGTCCGGGTTGTTACGGCGGTTCTTGCGGGTCACGTAGGTGTACCCGGTACCGGCCGTGGACTTCAGCTTGATGATGGGGCGGATGTCGTTACGAGCCATCTCAGATCTTCTCCCCACGGGCGCGGATGCGGGCCACGACGGCCTCGATGCCGTCGCGGTCGATGGTCTTGATGCCCTTGGTCGAGACCGTCAGCGTGACGCGACGGCCCTCGGAGGGCAGGAAGTAGCTACGACGCTGGATGTTCGGGTTCCAGCGACGGCTCGTCCGGCGGTGTGAGTGCGAGACGGTCTTGCCGAAACCCGGCTTCCGTCCCGTTACCTGGCAATGCGCCGACATGGCGTGGTTCTCCTTCCGCCTCCGCGTGCGGTGGCGCGCGGCACCGGGACGCTCCGGGCGGCGGTGCCGGGGCGGAGCGGGATGCCACGTCGCGAACACCGTGGGAGGCGATAGCAAACGTGCAGACAACAGCGATGGTCTAGTTTACGGCGAGCCCGGCCGAAACGGTAATCGGCACGTCAGGGGCCGAAAGTGGCGGCGGGTCCGGCGAGGGGACCGCGCGAATTGGGTGCCCGGCCATCATACGGGTACGATCTACCGATGCGTGTGCTGCGACCGGATTCCCCGGTTCGGCCACTGGCTACAGCGCGCCCGGCACGGGTCGCGCGCCAGAGACAAGTACTTCTCCCGAGCTAGAGGAATCTGAGTATGAAGAGCGACATCCACCCCGACTACCACCCGGTGGTCTTCCAGGACGCGGGCACGGGCACCAAGTTCCTCACCCGTTCCACGGCGACCAGCGACCGCACCGTCGAGTGGGAGGACGGCAACTCGTACCCGCTCATCGTCGTCGACGTGACCAGCGAGTCGCACCCGTTCTGGACCGGCGCGCAGCGCGTCATGGACACGGCCGGCCGCGTCGAGAAGTTCCAGCGCCGCTACGGCAACCGCGCCCGCCGCAAGTGAGCCGCGGGCCGGCGTGACGCCGGCCCACTCCACCCCCGAGACCACGAGGACGAATCATGGCAGTTCCCAAGCGCCGCCTCTCGCGCGCCAACACCCACTCCCGCCGTTCGCAGTGGAAGGCCGAGACCCCGGCCCTCCAGCAGACCAAGATCGACGGCCGCCCGGTCGCGATCCCGCGCCGCCTGGTCAAGGCCGCGAAGCTCGGCCTGGTCGACCTCGACCGCTGAGCCCGGCGGTGCCTGAGGCGCCGCACGCACACGCCCGGACGCGAGCCCGGCGGGTCCCCACGGACCCGCCGGGCTCGTCGGCGTCCGCCCGTCCGACCACGTCCTCAGGCGAGGTTCAGGCGGGTACGCGAGAATGTGTCCCATGAAGATCCTCGTGGTGGACGACGACCAGGCCGTACGCGAATCGCTGCGCCGATCCCTCACCTTCAACGGCTACGCCGTGGAGTTGGCGGGCGACGGCGTGGAGGCCGTGGAGCTCATCGACGCCGACCGGCCGGACGCGGTGATCCTCGACGTGATGATGCCGCGGCGCGACGGCCTCGAGGTGTGTCGCATCCTCCGCAGCCGCGGCGACGACCTGCCGGTCCTCATGCTCACCGCGCGGGACGCCGTCTCGGAGCGGGTCGCGGGCCTGGACGCGGGGGCCGACGACTACCTGCCCAAGCCGTTCGCGCTCGAGGAGCTGCTGGCGCGCCTGCGGGCGCTGCTGCGCCGCCGCGGCGCGGAGGCGGACGCCGCCGACGAGGTGCTCACGTTCGAGGACCTCACGATGGACCTGGCCACCCGTGAGGTGACCCGCGGCGACCGCCGCATCCAGCTCACCCGGACCGAGTTCTCCCTGCTCGAGCTGCTCATGCAGCATCCCCGCCGAGTCCTCACGCGCAGCCACATCCTCGAGGAGGTGTGGGGGTACGATTTCCCGACCTCGGGCAACGCCCTCGAGGTGTACATCGGGTACCTGCGTCGCAAGACGGAAGGGGAGGGTGAGGTCCGCTTGATCCACACCGTGCGGGGAGTGGGGTACGTGCTGCGCGAGTCGCCCTAGTGTCGGGGCGTCCGGCACGGAGGACCAACGCGCCGATCAGCCTGCGCCAGCGGGTCACCCTGCTGGCGGCGAGTTCGGTGGGCGTCGCGGTGGCACTCATGGCCGTCGCGGCGTACTTCGTCGTCTCCGGATCGATGTACAGCGAGGTCAACAACCGCCTCGAGCGGCAGGCGGGCCAGCTGGTCAACAGCCAGCTCGCCTCGGAGTTCGCCCTGCAGTCCCGCAGCACGCTCATCGCCCTGCGGGCGTTCAACCCGGACCTCGACGCGCAGATCGTCGCCCCGTCGGGGGTGCGGACCGCGACCGGCGAGCCGTTCCAGATCGGCGCGCCGGAGATCGCGGTGGTGCGGGGGGAGACGGAGTCGAGCCTGCGGACCTCCGGCGGCAAGCAGATCTATGCGGTCGGGGTGCGGGACGGTTCGACGCTCATCCTCGCCCAGGACCTCCGGGGCACGCGGGCCGTGCTCAACCGGCTGGCGATCGTGCTCACCCTCGTCGGCGCCGGCGGCATCGCCCTGGCCGCGGCGGCCGGCACCGCGGTGGGCCGCACCGGCCTGGCGCCGGTGGGGCGCCTGACGCGCGCGGTGGAGCGGGTGGCGCGGACCGACGACCTGCGCCCCATCCCCGTGTCGGGTGACGACGAGATCGCGCGTCTCACGACGAGCTTCAACCACATGCTCCACGCCCTGGGCGAGAGCCGGGACCGGCAGTCGCGCCTGGTGGCGGACGCCGGTCACGAGCTCAAGACCCCGCTGACGAGCCTGCGCACCAACGTCGAGTTGCTCATCGCCGCCAGTCGACCGGGGGCGCCCACGATCCCGGACGGCGACCGCCGGGAGCTGGAGGAGGACGTGGTGGGGCAGATCTCCGAGCTGAGCCAGCTGGTGGGGGACCTGGTCGAACTGGCGCGGGAGGACTCGGGGGCGGTGACGCTCGAGCCGGTCGGGGTGACCGAGGCGGTGGAGCGGGCGCTCGGCCGGGTCCGTCGGCGCCGGCACGACGTGGACTTCGACGTGGACCTGGTGCCCTGGTACGCGTTCGGCGACGCGGCCGGGCTCGAGCGCGCCGTGCTCAACATCTGCGACAACGCGGCCAAGTGGAGCCCCGCCGGCGGGACGGTGACCGTGCGGATGCAGCCGGTGTCCGACTCGGTCGTGGAGCTCACGGTGGCGGACCAGGGGCCGGGCATCCCGGAGGAGGACCGCGAACTCGTCTTCGAGCGCTTCTACCGCTCCAGCGAGGCGCGGGCGATGCCGGGCTCGGGCCTGGGGCTGGCGATCGTCCGCCAGGTGGTCACGCGGCACGGCGGGACGGTGGAGATCGTCTCGGCCGACGGCGGGGGCACCGAGTTCCGGGTGACGCTGCCCGGGAGCGACCATCCCACATCGTGAGCGGGGGCCGTCTCAGCGGGCGCACAGCCGCGTCGGGAAACATGGAGCGCATGGTCAACGAGAACAGTCGTGGTGTGGGTGATCCCCGTCCCGGCGACGGGTGGGCCTCGGGGTCGGGGGCCGGCCCGGGTGGCTACGGCCCCTATCGCGGGGAGGGCCCCTCGCCGTCACCGTACGGCGGCGGCCCCGCCCACCAGCCCGGCCCCGCCCAGCAGCCGCAGCCCGGTCACCCGGGCCAGTTCGGTCACGTCCA
>DUTZ01000111.1 GCA_012841845.1 Actinomycetales bacterium
CCACCGCCTCCGCCTCGCCGAGCTCGCCCGCGGCGGCGAGGAGGTCCTCCCGCAGCGTCGTGAGCGCCTCGCGCCGGTGGCGGCCCCGCAGTCGCAGGTGCGCGGCGACGCGGCGGGCGTACGCGTCGATCGTCGTCGTGGAACTGGTCATGGCCGGCCCTCCCCGAGCAGCGTGGTCATGGTCCCGGCGAGCTGCCGCCAGGCCTCGGTCCGCCCCCGCAGCTGTGCCCGTCCGGCGCGGCTGAGGGCGTAGTACTTGCGCGGCGGGCCCGCGGGCGACTCCTGCCACGTGGTCTCCACCCAGCCCGCGCGGTGGAAGCGCGAGAGCAGCGGGTAGACGGTTCCCGCACCGGTGTCCAGGCCGGGCAGGCCGGCGAGGGTCTCGACGATCTCGCCGCCGTAGCTCGGGGCGCGGCCGATCACCGCGAGAACGGCCAGTTCGAGCGCCCCCCGCCGGAGCTGTGTGCCGGTGGTGTCCGCCGCCATCGTCGTCATCACCCTCCCCGAACCCATCGATCACCAGGTACCTTGTGCCACACACTACCAGGCCGCACCGGGTCCCGGGCGGACTCGGCGGGGGGAAGGCGTTCCGGCAGGCGTCAGCCGGTGCGGCCGGGGTTGACGGCCGGGCGGGCGGGGTCGGTGACGTCGACGCCGGCCTCGCGCCAGGCCGCCTCCAGCTCGTCGGCGCCCTTGAGGCGCACCCAGGCGGCCTCGGTGTGGGTCACGGGCACCGCGCGCAGGACGCGGACGGGCGCGGCGTCGCCGTCGAGTTCCACGTCGGGGACCTCCGGCTCGCGGAGGACGACGGCGGTGAACGCGGCCCAGGGCCACAGCGGTTCCCCGAGGTCCACGAGCGCGCCCTCGGCCAGGACCAGCCCCTCGACGGCGGGCGCGGCCGCGAGCACGGCCAGCGCCCGGACCACGCCGTCCACGCCGCCGCGCAGGGACATCGCCAACTCGGCCCGCGGCCCGGCGGGGTCGGGCACGAGCGCCGACGGGTCCCCCATCGGCTCGGCCGAGCAGCCCAGGGTCACGTACCGGACCAGGTCCGAGCCGGGGTCGACGAAACGCAGCACGCGGATGGGCGCGGCGCCGAGGAAGGTCACCGACGCCTCCTGCGGCTCGGTGCCGTACGCGCCCACGAGCCGGGCCCGCACGGTGTCGAGGACGGTCACGACATCCCGAAGCGGGCGAGCTCGTCGCGGACCTTCTCCGCACTGGACGGCTCGCAGAGCACGTCGTACCGCCCGGCCACGAGCTGCGAGGTCGAGGCGAAGTCCCGCTTGCCGCGGGTGGCGGCGTAGGACAGGGACGTGGAGACCACACCGAACACCGAGCCCGCGACGACGCCGGTGAGCACGACGCCCCACATCGGCTGGGTGAAGATGCCGAGCAGCAGGCCCACGAACAGGCCGAGCCACGCACCGGTCGCGAGCCCGCCGACCAGCACCTTGGGCCAGGTCAGCCGGCCCGTCACGCGCTCGACCTGCATGAGGTCCACGCCCACGATGGTCACCTCGTGGACGGGGAACTCCTCGTCCGCGAGGTGGTCCACGGCGGCCTGCGCCTGAGCGTAGGTGGGGTACGACCCCACCACCCAGCCGGTGGGCGGCGTCGGCAGGCCGGGGGTCTGCCCGCCCCGGCCTCGGCCCATCCCCGGATTCATCGGCGTCGTCATCGGTCCTCCCCTGCCGTCTCCGAGACCGTCATCCCCGCCGCGCGGCCCCGGGCCGACACGACGAGCGCCATCTTGCGGCTGGCCTCGTCGAGCATCTCGTCGCCGTACATCACCGCGCCGCGCGCGCCACCCTCGACGGATGTCGAGTGCGCGTAGGCGGCGAGGATCCCCTCCGCCTTGTCGAACTCCTCCTGCCGCGGGCTGAAGACCTCGTTGCCGGCGTCCACCTGCGCGGGGTGCAGCACCCACTTGCCGTCGTAGCCCAGCGCCGCGGTGCGGCCGGCGGCCCGCCGGAAGCCCTCCTCGTCGCGCACCTTGAGGTAGGGGCCGTCGATCGCCTGGATCCCGTGGGCCCGCGCCGCGACGAGGATCGTCATGAGGACGTGGTGGTAGGCGTCGCCCGGCGTGTACCCCTCCGGCTGCTCGCCCACCGTCAGGGTCCGCATACCGATCGAGGCCATGAAGTCGGCGGGGCCGAAAACCAGGGTGAGCACGCGCGGGCTCGCCGTGGCGATGGCGTCGATGTTGGTCAGGCCGAGCGCGTCCTCGATCTGCGGCTCGATCCCGATGTGGCCCACCGGCAGCCCGGCCGCCTTCTCCACCTGCGTGAGCACCAGGTCCAGCGCCACCACCTCGTCCGCCGTGCGGACCTTGGGCAGCAGCAGCGCGTCGAGGTGGGCCCCGGCACGCCCCACGACCTCGGTGACGTCGCGGACCGTGTACTCGGTGTCCCACGCGTTGACCCGCACCACGACGGTGGGCGCCGCGAACCCGCCCTCGTGCAGCGCGTCCACGACGTTCTGGCGCGCCTCCTCCTTGGCCGGGCCGGCCACGGCGTCCTCGAGGTCGAGGAAGACCTCGTCGACCCCCAGCTCGCGGGCCTTGCCGATCATCTTGACGCTGCTGCCCGGGACGGCCAGCACGGTGCGGCGCGGACGGGCCCGGAGCTCGGCGATCGCCTGTGGGGCGGTGGACATGGGGGACGCTCCCTCCGGTCGGTGCACGGGGCGGTCGGTGCACGGGCGCGGGCGGTCACCCGCCCGACTAACGTGGTCCGCATGGCGAACCTCAACAAGGCCTTCGTCGCCAGGCTAGCCGGACTGCCGGTGATCGGCCCCGACGGGGACGACATCGGGCGGATCCGCGACGTCGTGGTGGCGATGCGCTCGCGCAACCAGCCGCCGCGGGTGATCGGCCTCGTCGTGGAGCTGCCCACGCGCCGCCGGATCTTCGTCCCCATGCTCCGCGTGGCGAGCATCGAGCCCCGGTCGGTGACGTTGGTGTCGGGCACCATCAACCTGCACCGCTTCACCTCCCGGCCCGGCGAGAACCTGGTCCTCGGCGCCCTCGTCGACTCGATCGTCGGCGTCGAGCCCGAGCAGCAGCCCGGCGAGACCGAGGACGCCCCCGCGCGCCCCACACGGTCCCAGGTGGTGGACGTGGAGATCGAGCGCCAACGCTCCCGGGACTGGCTGGTCTCCCGGCTCGCGACCCGCCCCC
>DUTZ01000112.1 GCA_012841845.1 Actinomycetales bacterium
GCCGCAGCCCGAGCTTGTCCGGCCCCGCCTCGACGAGCCGGCGCGTCGCCTCGGCGAGGATGCCGCGCCGCAGCGCGTCGTCGTAGGGGACGTGGGTCGCCGGACGGGTGGGGCTCGGTGCGGTCTCGCGCGCGGGTGTCGGGGTCACCCCGGCAGGGTATGACGGCGAGGTCACGGTCGCCGTGATGACGCCGTGGCGTGTCGGCGAACCGGCCCCCCGCAACGGTGTCCGACCTGTGACGACGACGTCGCCGCCCGCCCGCTGCCCGCGACCGGCGCCACCCTCGACGTACGACCGCGTCGTGACGCCGACATTACACTGCGCGCCATGCCCTCCCTCAGCCGTCATGACGCCGTCTTCGTCCTCCGCTTCGCCGAGCCGGCCGACCCCGCCGACGCGCCGGACAACGCCTTCTCCCCCGACTTCCTCGACGCGCTCGACGCCGCCCTCGACGAGGTGGAGGCCTCCGACGGGCCGGCCGCGCTCGTCACCACGGGTGCCGGGAAGTTCTACTCCAACGGGCTGGACCTGTCGGTGATCGGCGGCGACCCGGAGGGGGTGCCGGCCTACGTGTCGCGCGTACAGCGCCTCTACGCCCGGCTGCTACGCCTGGAGACGCCGACGGTGGCGGCGGTCAACGGACACGCCTTCGCCGGCGGGGCGATGCTCGTGCTGTGCCACGACCACCGCGTGATGCGCGCCGACCGCGGCTACTGGAACCTGCCCGAGGTGGCGCTGGGGATGCCGTTCCCGGCCGGGATGAACGCGCTCATCACCACGCGGCTCGGGCACCCGGTGGCCGCGACGGCGATGCTGGCCGGCCGGCGGTACGCGGGACCGGAGGCGGAGGCCGCCGGGATCGTCCACGAGACGGCCGCCGAGGACGCGGTGCTCGACCGGGCCGTCGAGGTGGCCGCCGGGCTCGCCCCGTGGCGCGGCGCCAACTACGCGGGGATCCGCGCCGGGCTCGTCGGCGACGTCCTGGGACACCTCGACGAGCCCGTCACGCGGCTCTGACCCCGTGGGTCGGGGTCGGTGTGCGTCGGGGTCAGTTGGCCTCGGCGTAGGCGGCCATGACCGTGGCCGGGATGCGGCCCCGCTCGGAGACCTCGTACCCGTTCTCCCGGGCCCACGCGCGGACCGCCTTGGTGTCCACGCCCGAGCCCTTGGCGGAGCTCTTGCGGGCGGTCCGGCGGCGCGTGGTGGCGCCCACCCGCTGGGCGGCGTCGATATACGGGGCGATGGCCTCGCGGAAGGCCTCGGCGTTCTCGTCACTCAGGTCGATCGAGTATTCGCGGCCGTCGAAGGCGAACGCGATGGTATTGGCCTCGGCGCCGAGTTCGGTGCCGTCGATATCGTCGATGTACTGGACCTGGTACTGCTGCGCCATGATTTCTCCCCTGAATTAGCCGAATGATTCGCCCGTCATTATGCACGAGTATTCACGGCGCAGGCGAAGGGAACTCGAATGGCGCAATTCGCCGATAATGGCCGCCTAATGTGAACCGGGGATATTCCCGGAATTCTCCCGATATCGCCGCACGATCAGATCGACGATCTCCGGATGCGCGCCCAGCGGCGCCGAGGTCACGTCCCCGCCCGCGGCGGCGAGGCGGTCGGCGAAGAACCCCGGGGCCAGCAGGTGCGAGGCCACGGCCACGCGCCGGTGGCCGTCGCGGCGCAGCGCGGTCACCGCGTCC
>DUTZ01000113.1 GCA_012841845.1 Actinomycetales bacterium
AGCTCGACGTCGCGGTCGGCGACCCGGCAGTCCAGCGCGGCGGCGGGCGGGGGTGCCGCGGACGGGGCGCTCACGCGGCGGTCCGTCGGCGGGTGAGCAGGGCGCCGGCCGCCATGAGCGCCGCCGCGACCACGACGAGCAGCAGCGAGAGGGCCAGGGCGACGTCGGGGTCGGTCTCGCGGCGCAGGTAGATCTCCAACGGCAGCGTGCGCGTGGTGCCCTGCAGGGAGCCGGCGAAGGTGAGCGTGGCGCCGAACTCGCCGAGCGCCCGCGCGAACGACATGGTGGCGCCGGCGACGAGCGCGGGCAGGACGAGCGGCAGCGTGACCCGCGCGAGCACCCGCGTGGGCGAGGCGCCGAGCGAGGCGGCGGTGCGCTCGAGCCGCGCATCCACCGACCGCAGCGCCCCCTCGAGCGAGACCACGAGGAACGGCATCGCGACGAAGGTCTGGGCGATCACCACGGCGGCCGTGGTGAACCCGATCTCGATCCCCGCCACCGACAGGTGCCGTCCGAGCACGCCCGTCCGCCCCAGCGTCGTGAGCAGCGCCAGGCCCGCGACCACCGGCGGCAGCACCATCGGCAGCGCGGTGACGGTGCGCGCGAGCGTGGCGGCCCGGCCGCGGGACCGGGAGAGGACGACGGCGAGGGGCGTGCCCAGCAGGACGCACAGCGCGGTGGTCGTGGCGCACGTGCACAGGCTGAGCAGGGCGGCCTCCCGCGCGGCCTCGGAGGCGAGCAGCTCCGGGACGCGCGCCCACGGGATCCGGGCGGCCATCCCCAGCAGCGGGATCGCCGCGAACAGCACGGCCAGCGCGGCCGCGACCGGGACCCAACGGGGGAGCGGGGGCCGGGTCATCGGATTCCCGCCCGGGTCATGGCGCGCCGAACCCGTGGCGCTCGAGGACCTCGCGGCCGGGCGGGCCGGTCACCGCGTCGAGGAAGTCGGCGGCGAGGTCGGCGTCGGCGGCATCGGCGAGGGCGGCGATCGGGTAGCGGTTCGGGGAGGCGTCGGCGCCGGCGATCGGGATCTCGTCCACCGCGTCGCCGGCCGCGGCGGCGTCGGTGGCGTAGACGATCCCGGCGTCCGCCTCGCCGGAGGCGACCTTGCCGCGGACGTCGGTGACGCCGGTCTCCTCGCTCACCGGCTCGAGGCCCACGCCGGCCCGCGCGGCGAGTGCGCGCGTCGCGGCGCCGCAGGGGACGGCCTCGGCGCACACGACCAGCCGCGTGCCGTCGAGGGAATCGTCGAGGCCCGTGACGCCGGCCGGGTTGCCCGCGGGGGTGACGAGCGTGAGCACGTTGGTCGCGAACACGCGGGGTGCGCCGGCCACGAGTCCGGCGTCCGTGGCGCGGGCCATGGTCTGTTCGTCGGCGGTGGCCAACACGTCCGCGGGCGCACCGCCGGCGATCTGGTCCACCAGGCCGGAGGAGCCGTCGAAGGACAGCCGGACGGTGACGCCCGGGTGGGCCTGCTCGAGCTCGTCGGCGATCTCGGTGAACGCCTCGGTCAGCGAGGCCGCGGCGAACACGGTGAGGGTCCTGCCAGCCTCGTCGTCGTCACCACCCCCGGTCCCCGAGCAGGCGCCGAGCACGACGACGGCGAGCCCCGCCGCGGCGAGAGCCGGCGCGCCCCGCCTGCGAGGAGTTCGGTGGCGCGGGTGGCCGGTCACGGCGCCTCGAGCACGACGTTCGTCGCCTTGACGCGGGCGGTGGCGAGCGATCCCGGCTCGAGCCCGAGCTCGCGGACCGCCTCGGTGGAGACGAGCGAGACCACGCGGAACGGGCCGCACTGGAGGTCGACCTGGCTCATCACCGGGTCCGAGTGCACGGCCGTGACGAGGCCGCGGAAGCTGTTGCGCGCGCTCACGGGTGCGTCGTCGCCGGCGGCTCCGCTCCCGGCGGCCCCACGCGCGGTCGCCCGCGCCTGGGCCAGCC
>DUTZ01000114.1 GCA_012841845.1 Actinomycetales bacterium
CGTCGCGGCGGTCGCGCTGGTGTGCGTGGGCGTGGCGGCCTCGTGCGTGTTCGCCTCGCCGACGGCGGCGATCGGGCTCTCCGTCGTCGTCGCCCTCCTCACCCCCGTCGCGGCGGTGTGGGAACCGGCGGCCCGACGGAGCCCGGCCGGGCTGAACGGGGTGATCGCGGAGGCCGCGGCGGGCGGCCAGCCGGCCTGGGCCTGGCCGGTGGCCACCACGCTGGTGGCGGCGGCCCTCGTGACGGCCGCGGGGGTCGCGGCGTACCGGCGGCGGGAGATCGGCTAGAGCCAGCGGTTCTTCCGGAAGAGCAGGAAGAGCCCCAGGCACACCAGCACCATGAACCCCACCACGACGTAGTACCCGTACTCGTCGTCCAGCTCGGGCATGTTCTCGAAGTTCATCCCGTAGATGCCGGCGATCATCGTGGGCACCGCGGCGATCGCCACCCAGGCGGAGATGCGCCGCATGTCCGTGTTCTGCTGCACGCCCACGATCGCCACCGCCGCGGTGACGAGCGAGGTGAGCTGCTCGTCGAGCGTCGTGACCTCCGCGGCCACGTGGGTGTGGTGGTCCTGGACGTCGCGGAAGTAGTGCCGGATCTCCGCGGGGACCGGCTCGAGGTGGTCCATGGTGAGCCGCCGCAGGGGCATCAGGAGCGGCGCGATGTTGTGCTTGAGCTCCAGGATCTCGCGCTTGAGGAAGTAGATCTGCTCGATGTCCACCGCCGAGCGCGGCGTGAACACCGCGGACTCGAGCTCGTCCACGTCCCCGACCAGTTCGTCGGCGACCTCGACGTAGCTGTCCACCACCCGGTCGGCCACGGCGTGCATCACCGCGGCCGGACCCAGGCGGAGCCTCTCCGGCGCGCGCTCCAGCTCCTCCCGGATGCCGCCCAGGCCGGGGAAGTCGCCGTGCCGGACGGTCATGACGAAGTCCCGCCCGAGCACCACCATGACCTCTCCCGAGGACACGATCTCGTTGGCCTCGGAGACGGACTCGTGTTCGATGTACTGGACCGTTGCCATGTTGAGCACCAGGGTGTCCTCGTAGGCCTCGAGCTTGGGCCGCTGGCGACCACTGACCGCGTCCTCGACGATGAGCTCGTGGAGGCCGAAGACCGCCGCGACCGACTCCATCTGGTGCTGATCCGGGTCGTGCAACCCGATCCACACGAAGCCGCGGCCGCTCTCCCGGACCCGGCGGATCGCCGCGGCGTGCTCGTAGCGTCCGCGCTCGCGCCGCCCGTCGACGTAGATCCCGCAGTCGACGACCGCCCGTTCGACGGGCACGTGGAGTCGGGACGGGACCGGCGTGGGACCGGCACCGTTCGTCCACCGTCGTCCGATCGTGGCCACCGGCACCCACCTCCTCCTCCGCCGGGATCGAGACTAACCTCTCGTCGAGGGACCCCGTGTGCCGACGGGCGCCGGTGCTGCGAGACTGGCGGGGTGAGCCGCGTCGACGGGCGCGGCGGAACACGGAGAGGACGTGTGCGGATGCGGCGGACGGGACGGCGTGCCGGGGGACGTGTCGTGGCGCTGGCGGCCGCCGCCGCCGTGGGCCTGACCGGGTGCCAGCTCGAGTCCTCCGTGGTCCCGGCCCACAGGCCGGCCCCGGTGGTCGTGGTCGCGACCGCCTCGTTCGGCGAGGCCGAGGTGGTGGGCCACATCTATGCCAACGCGCTCCTCCGCGACGGGTCCCGTGTCCGGTCGCTGCCGCAGTCCGGGTCGCCGGAGGAGGTCCTCGACGCGGTCGTGACGGGGGAGACGACGTTCACCGTGGGGTTCACCGGTGCACTCCTCGAACGCTACGACCCGTCGTCGGAGGAGACCTCGGCCGACGACGTCTACGCCGCGATGATGGCAGCCCTCCCCGAGGGGGTGACAGCGGCGGACCCGGCGCCCGCCGAGGACCGGCCCGTCTACGTGGTCACCCGCCACACCGCCGAGACCGGCGGCCTGCGGACGATGACCGACCTCGAGGGGCGGTGCGGCGAGTTCGCCCTCGGCGCCCGCCGGGAGGCCCTCGACGACCGCCGCCTCGCCGAGGCGGTGGGTGGGGCCTACGACTGCTCGTTCGGTCGCCGGGAGGAGACCGGACCCGACCCCCGCGCCCTGCTCGACGCGCTGCGCGCCGGGGAGGTCGGGGTGGGCCTGGTCCACTCGGCCGACCCGATCCTCGACGAGGACGACATGGTGGTCCTCGACGACGACCGGGACGCGCTCCGCGCCCAGCAGATCGTCCCGGTGTTCCGCAAGGGCTCCCTCACCGAGGACCAGCTCACGCTGGTCAACCGGATCAGCGGCGAGCTCACCACCGAGGACGTCCGGGACCTGCTCGTGGGGGTCGAGGTCGGGTCGGCGACCCCGGCGGACCTCGCCAACCACTGGCTGGACCGGCACGGCTACTGACCTCGCCCACAGACGCCGGTGCGCGGGTGACCCCGTGATCACCGGGTCACCCGCGCACCGGGTGGGGGTCAGGCGAAGGCCTGCTCCACGAGCTCCTTCTGCTCCACGGCGTGGACCTTGCTCAGGCCGGTGGACGTGGCGGCCATCGCACGGCGCGACACCCGCTTGAGCGGCGGGCAGTTCTCGACGAGCTCCGGCATCTGGATGGCGAGGAAGCTCCAGGCGCCCTGGTTGGCCGGCTCCTCCTGCACCCACCGGACCTCGTCGAGGTTCGGGTAGTTGTCGAACGCCTCGCGCAGGCGCCGGTAGGGCACCGGGTGGAGCTGCTCGAGGCGGACGATCGCGATGTCCTCGCGCTGCTCCTTCTCCTGCCGGGCGGCGAGCTCGTAGTAGAGCTTGCCGGAGACGAGCAGGATGGTCGTGACCTTGTCCCGGTCCTTGGCGCCGTCGGCGAAGGTCGGGTCGTCGAGCACCGACCGGAACTTGCCGGAGGTGAACGCCTCGATCGGGCTCACGGCCTTCTTGTTGCGCAGCATCGACTTGGGGGAGAAGACGATCTGCGGGCGGTGGATCCCGTCGAGCGCGTGGCGACGCATGAGGTGGAAGTAGTTCGCCGGGGTGGACGGCTGCGCCACGGTCATCGAACCCTCCGCGCACAGCTGGAGGAAGCGCTCGATGCGCCCCGACGTGTGGTCCGGCCCCATGCCCTCGTGCCCGTGCGGCAGCAGCAGGCTGACCGACGAGGTCTGGCCCCACTTGGCCTCGCCCGAGGAGATGTACTCGTCGATGATGGTCTGGGCGCCGTTGACGAAGTCGCCGAACTGCGCCTCCCACATGACGATCGCGTCGGGGTCGCCGACGGAGTAGCCGTATTCGAAGCCGAGGCCGGCGTACTCGGTGAGCGCCGAGTTCCACACCTCGAACCGGCCCTCGGCGTCGTCCAGGTGCTGGATCGGCGAGTACGGCTCGGAGGTGGACTTGTCGATCACCACGGCGTGCCGCTGGGTGAAGGTGCCGCGCTGCGAGTCCTGGCCCGCGAGGCGGACCGTGCGGCCCTCGAGCACGAGGGAGCCGATGGCGAGCAGCTCGGCGAACGCCCAGTCGACGTTGCCGTTGTAGGCCATCTTCTGACGGGCCTCGTAGACCGGCTTGACGCGCGGGTGGATGTGGAAGTCCTCCGGCAGCGAGCCGAACGCGTCGCCGATCGTGTGCAGGACCGACTCGTCCACCGCGGTGACGAGCCGCTTGGGCAGCGGCTGGTCCGGCAGGATCGACTCCGAGGCCTTGACCGGGTGCTTCTCGAGCTCGCGGACCTCGTTGAAGACCCGCTCGAGTTGGCCCTGGAAGTCGCGCAGCGCGGCCTCGGCCTCCTTCTCGGTGATGTCGCCACGACCGACCAGGTCCTCGGTGTAGGACTGGCGGACGCTCTTCTTGCCGTCGATCACCTCGTACATGCGCGGCTGCGTCATCGACGGGTCGTCGGCCTCGTTGTGGCCGCGGCGGCGGTAGCACACGAGGTCGATCACGACGTCCTTGTGGAACTCCTGGCGGAAGTCCATGGCCAGGCGCGCCACCCGGACGCAGGCCTCCGGGTCGTCGCCGTTGACGTGGAAGATCGGCGCGCCGGTCATCTTGGCGATGTCCGTGCAGTACTGGCCCGAGCGCGCCGCCTCGGGCGCGGTGGTGAAGCCGATCTGGTTGTTGACGACGATGTGGATCGTGCCGCCGGTGCGGTAGCCGTCGATTCCCGCCAGGTTGAGGGTCTCGGCCACCACGCCCTGGCCGGCGAACGCGGCGTCGCCGTGGAGCATGAGCGGGACCACGGGGAACTGCGCGCGCCACTCCTCGTCCTCGATGAGGTCCTGCTTGGCGCGGACGATGCCCACGAGCACGGGGTCCACCGCCTCGAGGTGCGACGGGTTGGCGGTGAGCGAGACCTTGATCTCGTTCTCGCCGAACATCTGGTACTGGATGCCCTCGGCGCCCAGGTGGTACTTCACGTCGCCGGAGCCGTGCGCGGCCGAGGGGTCCATGTTGCCCTCGAACTCGGTGAAGATCTGCTTGTACGGCTTGCCGACGATGTTGGCGAGCACGTTGAGCCGGCCGCGGTGCGGCATGCCGATGACGACCTCGTCGAGCGCGAACTCGGCGGCCTCGTCGATCACCGCGTCCATCATGGGGATGACCGACTCGGCACCCTCGAGCGAGAAGCGCTTCTGGCCGACGTACTTGGTCTGCAGGAAGGTCTCGAACGCCTCGGCGGCGTTGACCTTGGACAGGATGTACTTCTGCTCGGCGACGGTCGGCTTGTCGTCGACACCCTCGACCCGGTCCTGGATCCACTGGCGCTGCTCGTTCTCGAGGATGTGGGTGTACTCGATGCCGATCTTGCGGCAGTAGGCGGCGCGGAGGGAGGACAGGACGTCGCGCAGGCGCATCTTGTCCTTGCCCACGAACCCGCCCACCGAGAACTTGCGGTCGAGGTCCCACAGCGTGAGCTCGTGGGTGTTGACGTCGAGGTCCGGGTGGAAGTTCCGGCTGCGCTGGGCGTGCATGCCGTCGAGCGGATCGATGTCGGCCATGAGGTGGCCGCGATCGCGGTAGGCCGCGATGAGCTCGAGGACGCGGGCGTCCTTGTCCACGCGCGGGTCGGTGATGTCCTGGCGCCACCGGACCGGCTCGTACGGGATCCGGAGCGAACCGAAGATCTCGTCGTAGAACTGGTCGGAGAGCAACAGGCGGTGGATCTCCCGGAGGAACTCGCCCGACTCGGCGCCCTGGATGATCCGGTGGTCGTAGGTCGAGGTGAGCGTGGTGACCTTGCCGATGCCGTTCTTGGCCAGCAGCTCCTCGCTCGAGCCCTGGAACTCCGCCGGGTACTCCATGGCACCCACGCCGATGATCGCGCCCTGGCCCACGGTGAGGCGGGGGACCGAGTGGACGGTGCCGATGCCGCCAGGGTTGGTCAGCGAGATGGTGACGCCCGAGAAGTCGTCCATCGTGAGCTTGCCCTCGCGGGCACGGGAGACGATGTCCTCGTAGGCGTCGAGGAAGCCGCGGAAGGTGAGCGTCTCGCAGTTCCGGATGGCGGCCACGACGAGGGAGCGACCGCCCTTGGTCTTCATGTCGATCGCCAGCCCCAGGTTGATGCCCGTGGGCGTCACCGTGTTGGGCTTGCCGTCGACCTCCTCGTAGTGGTTGTTCATGTTCGGGTACACCTTGACGGCCTGGACCATGGCGTACCCGATGAGGTGGGTGAAGGAGATCTTGCCGCCGCGCGTGCGCTTGAGGTGGTTGTTGATGACGACGCGGTTGTCCATCATCAGCTTGGCCGGGACCGCGCGCACCGAGGTCGCGGTGGGCAGCGTGAGCGACGCGTTCATGTTCTTGACGATCGCGTTCGCCGCGCCGCGCAGGACCTTCTTCTCCGCCTCCTCCGGCGGGGAGTACTCGGGCCGGCTCTTCGGCTCGGCAGGCTGCGCCGCGGCGGCCTTCTTACGCTCCGGGGCGGGCCGCGGGCGGGGCGCGGGGACGCCCTCGCCGCGGGACTTGCGCTTGGCCGAGGCGTCGGGCTCGGGCTTGGCGGCGACGTCCTTGGCGGAGGCCTCGGGGGTGAGGTCGTCGATCGTCACCTCGGAGGTCTCCTGGGTGGTGGCGTCGGGGGTGGCGTTGTCGCCCTCGCCCTCGCCCGCCTTCTTGTCCACCTTCTTGGGGCCCTTGTCGCCGCTCTTCGCGGAACTCTTGGCGGCGCCCTTCCCGGAGCTCTTCCCGGACCCGCCCCCGGCGGACGAGGACGCACGGGTGCCGTCACCCGAGGAGGAGGCGGCCCCGGGGTTGGCGTCGAAGAACTCGTGCCAGGACTTGTCGACGGACGAGGGGTCCTTGGAGAACCTCTCGTACATCTCGTCGACGAGCCACTGGTTCTGGCCGAATTGTGAGACGGTGCTGCTCACGGCGTGGTGGTGCCTCTCTCATTTGTGGTGGGTTTCACACGTCAATGCTCACAGGCTAGTCCTTTCCCGCGGTGCCGGTCGGCTGATGCCACCTGACAAGGGGGACCGGTCAGCCGGCGGCGGTCGCGGGCCACCCCGTGGGCGGGGTGCCGAAGGTCGCGTGCGCGGTGTCGACGACGACCCGGCCGAGTCGCCGGTTGCCCCAGCCGCCGATCGCGGCGCCGATACCCGCGGGGGCGAGCTTGCCCAGGGCGAGGGTGGCGCGCTTGGTGGCGTACCGCTTGAGGAAGCGCTTCATGAGCTTGCTGTTGACCTCCTTGACCGAGGGCAGCCGGATCGCGCGGCCCGCGAGCGAGCCGCCGGCCGCGGCGCCCCCGCCGGAGCCCACCGCGTTGGACAGGATCGCGGTACCGGACGCGCCGAGCATGATCGTCATGACGAGCATCTCCTCCTGCGCGGTGTCGGAGACGTCGACGCCGTGGATCTCGGCCACGGCGAGGGTGTAGAAGGCGGCCGCCTCGACGAAGATCAGCGACTCGGCGCCGATCGCCCCGAGGGCGAGCACCGTGCCCACCCCGGGGACCGCGCCGGTCGCGCCCACCGCGGTGCCGGAGGCGGTCACCAGGGTGAGGAACCGCGAGTCGAGCCGCTTGCGCAGGCGGGCGGGGCTCTCGGTGGGGTGGTCCTCGCGGAGCTTGCGGACGTAGTCCCTCGCCGCGCCGGTCTGGGCGCGGACGGCCCGGCGCAGGGCGACGGTGACGAGCCCGGCCAGCGGGCCGGAGGTCTTGTCGGTGACGGGGGTGTTGTCGGACATGCGGTTCCTCAGGGCGTCGGACGTTTTCTCGTCCCACCACGGTACGGGGCCGCCGCCGGCCTCGCCGGGACGCGCGTCAGGGCAGGACCTGATCCGTGTACTCGTTGGCGAAGACGCGGTCGGGGTCGAGACGGTCCCGCACCGCGACCACGTCGTCGAAGTGCTCGAGGGCGGGCGCGAGGTCGGCGGCCGTGCGCGTGTGCATCTTGCCCCAGTGGGGCCGGCCGTCGGCGGCGAGGAAGATCTCCTCGGCGAAGCGGAAGTACTCCCGGTGGTCCATCGCGTGGTACTGGTGCACGGCGATGTAGCAGACGTCGCGCCCGTAGGCGGTGGAGAGCCACACGTCGTCGGCGGCGGAGAAGCGGACCTCGACGGGGATCGGGGTGACGATCCCCGAGCGGTCGATCGCCGCCCGCAGGTCGGTGAGCACGTCGGCGGCGCACCCGACGGGCACCGCGTACTCCATCTCGGTGAACCGGACCCGGCGCGGCGAGGCGAACACGCGGTAGCTGCGGTCGGTGAAGGTCCGCGCGGAGAGCGCCCGGGAGGTGAGGCGGTTGATCCGCGGGGTGAGCGCGGGCCGGCGCGTGGCGGCGCGGCACACCACGTCGTAGACCTCGTTGCTGAGGAACTCGTCGCTGACGAGCTCGCGGAGGCGGCTCACGGGGGCGAGGACGGCGTCACCGGGCAGCCGGGTGTTGCGCTTGACGTTGATGTTGCCGGTGTGGGGGAACCAGAAGAACTCGGCGTGGTCGGCCGACCGGGCGAAGCCCTCGAGGTCGGCGAGCGCGGCGTCGAGCGTCCACGGTTGCTCCTCGGCGCGCAGTGCGAAGGCCGGCACGCAGTGGACGGTCATCTTGGTGATGATCCCGAGCGCGCCGAGCCCCAGGCGCGCCGACTCGAACACCTCGGGGTGCGACTCCCGGGTGCAGGAGAGGACAGAGCCGTCGGCCGTGACGAGCTGGAGTCCGACGACGGTGGCGGGCAGGCCCGGGAACCCGGCGCCCGTGCCGTGGGTGCCGGTGGAGACGGCGCCGGCGAGGGACTGCTCGGCGAAGTCGCCGAGGTTGGGCTGGGCCAGGCCGAGGTCCCACAGCAGCGGGCCGAGACGGTGGAGTCGGGTCCCGGCCCACACGGTGACGTCCGCGCCGTCGACGGTGCCGTCGGCGGCCCGCGTCGGCACGATGGACTCGATGCCGGTGAGGTCGTCGAGGGAGACCAGCACGCCGTCCGTGGCGGCGGCGGGGGTGAAGGAGTGCCCGGCGCCCACGCACTTGACGGTGCGGCCCCGCTCGGCGGCGGCGGTGACGACGGAGGCCACCTCGGCGACGGTCGCGGGGGCGGCCCGCTCGGCGGGGTTCGCGGTGACGTTCCCGGCCCAGTTGCGCCACGGGCCTGTGCTTGCACTCATGGATCAGGACGATACCCCCGCGGGCGGCGCCCGGAGCATTGTTCCTGGACGCCCGACCTGCTGTGGTCACCCGCGCCGCGAAGCGCCCGGCCGCCCGGGGTGCTCGTCGTAAGATGGATCGGTGACCCGCAGACTCCCGGCCGAACAGCGCCGCGCCCAGCTCCTCCAGGCCGCCCTCCAGATCGCCGAGCACGAGGGCCTCGGCGCGGTGACGGTGCGCGGTGTGGCCGAGCGCGCCGGCGTCTCGCTCGGCGTCGTGCACTACTGCTACACGGACAAGGAGGAGCTCCTCCGCGAGGTCATCAACGCGGTCAACGCGGAGGTCCACCAGGCCGCCGCCGCCTTCCTCAACGTCGACTTCGGCTCCGGGGAGCAGGGGCCGGAGGGGCTGCGCCGTCGCCTGTACGACGCCATCGACCTCATCTGGGCCGTCATCTCCGCCTCGCCGGACCGCCAGCTGCTCACCTACGAGATCATCTCGTACTCGCTGCGCACCCACGGCGTGCCCGAGGTGGGGCTGGCCCGGGACCAGCAGGACTCGAACGAGGACATCGTGCGCATCGTGCTGGAGCGCACCGCCGAGTCCGCCGGCATGCGGTGGGCGAGCGGGCTCGACGCGATGGTCAAGCTCGTCATGTGCCTGGTCGAGGGCATCGGTCTGCGGTGGCAGATCTATCGGGACGACGACGACGCGACAGACCTGCTGCACCACGGCGTGGACCTCGTGGTGGCCGGTGCGGTCCCGGCCGACGGCGGCTAGCGTGGGAGCAATGGCCCGCACTTCGGACACCGTCGACGCGATCGGGGCGGCCACCGCCCACCTCGACCCCCCGCTGGCCGCGCTCCACCTGCCGAGCCTGCGCGCCAACGTCGCCGACCTGCGCCGCCGCGCGGGCGGCACCCGGATCCGCATCGCGAGCAAGTCCGTCCGGTGCCGCGGGGTGCTCGCCGAGGCGCTCGGCGCCGGGCTCCGCGGCGACGACGGGGTCCGCGGAATCATGGCCTATTCCCTGTCCGAGGCGCTGTGGCTCGTGGGGCACGGGTGTGACGACGTCCTGCTGGGCTACCCGACGGTCGACCGGGCGGCGCTCGCCCGGCTGGGGGCGGACCCGACGGCACTGGCCGCGGTGACGCTCATGGTCGACGACGTGCGCCAGCTCGAGATCGCCCACGCCGCCGGCGCGGTGGGGGCGCGGGTGTGCGTGGACGTGGACGCCTCGCTGCGGCTGGGCCCGATCCACCTCGGGGTCCGGCGGTCGCCGCTGCGCGGCCCGGACGACGTCGAAGCGGTGGCGCGGCGCGCGGTCGAACTCGGGTTCCGGGTGGTCGGCGCGATGTTCTACGAGGCGCAGGTGGCCGGGGTGCAGGACAACGTGCGCGGCATCGGACTGGTCAAGCGCGCCTCCCTGCGCCGCCTCCTCGGCCTGCGCGAGGCCGTCGCCGCGCGGCTGGCCGACGTCACGGGACGGCGCCCCGAGATCGTCAACTCGGGCGGCTCGGGCTCCCTCGCGGAGAGCGCGGCGGACCCCGCCGTCACCGAGGTCACGGCGGGCTCCGGGCTCTTCGTGCCGGGCCTGTTCGACCACTACCGCTCGTTCACCCCGCGCCCGGCGCTGTTCTTCGCGCTGCCCGCGGTGCGGACCCCGGCCCGCGGCCACACGACCTTCCTCTACGGCGGGTACCCGGCCTCCGGCGTGCCCGGGTGGGACCGCCTGCCCGTCCCGGTGCGCCCGGCGGGCCTGCGCTACCTGCCCCGGGAGGGGGCGGGGGAGGTCCAGACCCCGGTGCGCGGGGACGTCGCGATCGGGGACCGGGCCTGGTGGCGCCACGCCAAGGCGGGGGAGCTCTGCGAGCGGTTCGACGCGATCCACGTGGTGGACGACGACGAGGCCGGCGGCTCCGGACCGCGGATCGTCGAGACCTGGCCGACGTACAGGGGAGAAGGGAAGTGCTTCGGATGACCGGTGGCACCGGCGGGGTGACCGACGAGGGGCGGGCCCGGCTGCACGCGGAGGCGGTGGCGATCACCGCCGAGCTCGTGGCGATCGACTCCACCAACACGGGCGACCCGGCGACGATCGGCGACGGCGAGACCCGGGTGTGCCTGCGCATCGCCGAACTGCTCGACGAGGTCGGCATCGCCAGCGAGCTCGTCGAGTCGGTCCCCGGGCGGGGCAGCCTCTTCGCGCGGATCGAGGGCGCCGACCCGGCGGCGGGCGGGCTCGTCGTGCACGGGCACGTCGACGTCGTCCCCGCCGTGGCCGAGGACTGGTCGGTCCCGCCCTTCGCCGGGGAGATCCGCGACGGGTGGCTCTACGGGCGTGGAACCGTGGACATGAAGGACATGCTCGGCATGGTGCTCGCCGTGGTCCGCCACCACCGCCGCGAGGGGATCGTCCCGCGCCGGCCCCTGCTCCTGGCGTTCTTCGCCGACGAGGAGGCCGCCGGCGTCATGGGCGCCCAGTGGGTGGTCCGCGAACGACCCGACCTCTTCGACGGGATGACCCACGCGCTCAGCGAGGTCGGGGGCTTCTCCGTGCCGGTCGCCGGGCGGCGCCTCTACCCGATCGCCGTGGCGGAGAAGGGCGTCGCGTGGGCGAGCGTGCGCGCGCACGGCACGGCGGCGCACGCCTCCCGGCCCACCGCGGACAACGCCGTGGCCGCGGTCGCCGGCGCGGTCCACCGGGTGGCCACCCGGGAGTACCCGGTGGCGCCCACCGAGGCCAACACGGCGCTCGCGGCGGCGGTCGGCGAGATCGCGGGCGTGAGCGGCGAGGTCGCCGACCTGCCCGCGCACCTGGACGTGCTCGGGCACTTCGGTCCGGTCGTGGGGGCCTCGCTCTCGCACACCGCCTCGCCCACCGTCCTGTCCGCCGGCTACAAGACCAACGTCATCCCCACGGAGGCGCGCGCCGAGATCGACTGCCGCGTGCTGCCGGGCGGCGAGGACACCTTCCGCGCCGAGATCGAGGAGACGCTCGGGCCGGACGTCGAGGTCGAGTGGATCTGGGCACCGCCCATCGCCGCCCCCGCCGACGACCCGCTCGTCGGGGTGATCGCCGACGCCGTCCGGGAGTCGGACCCGGACGCCCTCGTCGTGCCCTACCTCCTGCCCGCCAGCACGGACAACAAGCACCTCGCCCCGCTGGGGATCGCCGGCTACGGCTTCGTGCCCCTGCGGGTGCCCGAGGACTTCGACGTGTTCGGCCACTTCCACGCCGTCGACGAGCGGGTGCCCGTGGACGCGCTGCACTTCGGCGCCGACGTCCTCGACCGCGTCCTCCGATCGGCGTGACGGGACGGCAGTCCGGGGGACCGATCGGGCGGGGGGAGAGGGCACCGGCCCCGCGCATCCCCGCGGACGTGTGGGTGCTCGTCGCCGCGGCGTTCGCCGTGGCGATCGGGTACGGCCTCGTCGCCCCGGTCCTGCCGCAGTTCGCGCGGAGCTTCGACGTCTCGGTGGCGGCCGCGTCCGTGGTGGTGAGCGCGTTCGCGTTCTTCCGCCTGGTCTTCGCCCCCGCCGGCGGGGTCCTGGTGGACCGGCTCGGGGAGCGCTGGGTCTACATGACCGGCCTCCTCGTCGTCGCCGTCTCCACCCTGGCCACCGGGCTGGCCCAGTCGTACTGGCAGCTCCTCGTCTTCCGCGGCCTCGGGGGCCTCGGCTCCACGATGTTCACCATCTCGGCCATGGCGCTGCTCGTGCGGATCTCGCCGCCGGAGGCGCGCGGCCGGATCTCGGGGCTGTACGCGACGGCCTTCCTCGTGGGCAACATCGGCGGGCCGGTCCTCGGCGGCCTGCTCGCCGGGTTCGGCACGCGGGTGCCGTTCTTCGTCTACGCCGCCAGCCTGCTCGTGGCCACCGCCGTCGTCGCCGTCTTCCTCCGCGGCGGGCGGCGCCGAGCCCCCGACGACCCCACCTCCACCCAGCCCGTCCTCGAGCTCTCCGAGGCGCTGCGCGACAGCGGGTACCGGGCGGCGCTGGTGTCGAGCTTCGTCAACGGGTGGACCTCCTTCGGCGTCCGGGTGGCGATCATCCCGCTCTTCGCCGCCGCGACCTTCGACGCCGGCGCCGGGATCGCCGGGACCGCGCTCGCCTCGTTCGCGGTGGGCACGGCGAGCGTCGTCGCCGCGGCCGGGCGGCTCTCGGACCGGTTCGGCCGCCGCCCGCTGGTGATCGCGGGGCTGCTCGTGTCGGGGTCGGCGACCTTCGTGCTGGGCTGGTGCGACACGGTGCCGTTGCTCGTGGCGACGTCCGTCGTGGCGGGCATGGGCGCGGGCGTGCTCAACCCGGCGCAGCAGGCCGCCGTGGCCGACGTCGTGGGCGCCGACCGCGCGGGCGGCAAGGTGCTCGCCACGTTCCAGATGGCCAGCGACTCGGGCGCGATCCTCGGGCCGATCGTCGTGGGCCTGGCGGTGGACCGGTTCGGCTACACCGTCGGCTTCGCGCTCTCCGGCGGACTGCTCCTGGCCGCCGTCGTCCCGTGGCTGTTCGCCCGCGAGACCCACACCCACCGCCGGCCGGAGCCGACGGGGGAGTGACCTGCGACGTCGTCTCGCGTGCCGGGGCCCGGAGGCCGTAGCATGGGAGACCTCATGAACACAGACGACGACGACCGTACCGCCGCTTCCGGCGACGAGGTCGACCACGACGCCCCGACGTTCGCCGACATGGGGCTCGCGCCCGAGGTCGCCAAGGCCGTCATCGACGTCGGCTACGAGATCCCGTCGGCGATCCAGGCCGCCACCATCCCCCTCGTCCTCGCCGGTCGCGACGTCGTGGGCCTCGCCCAGACCGGCACCGGCAAGACGGCGGCGTTCGCGCTGCCGATCCTCTCGCTCATCGACCCGGCGGTGAAGGCCCCGCAGGCGCTCGTCCTGGCGCCCACCCGCGAACTCGCGCTCCAGGTGGCCGAGGCGTGCGTGACGTACTCGGCGCACCTGCCGACGGTCAACGTGCTGCCGATCTACGGCGGCCAGGCCTACGGCATCCAGCTCTCGGGCCTGCGCCGCGGCGCGCAGATCATCGTGGGTACGCCGGGCCGCGTCATCGACCACCTGGAGAAGGGCACCCTCGACCTCTCGGGCCTGCGCCACCTCGTCCTCGACGAGGCCGACGAGATGCTCACCATGGGCTTCCAGGAGGACGTCGAGCGGATCCTCTCCGACACCCCGGAGTCGACCCAGGTCTGCCTGTTCTCGGCCACCATGCCCGCGGCCATCCGTCGCATTTCTCAGCAGTACCTCACCGATCCCGCCGAGGTGAAGGTGGCGTCCAAGACGGCCACGGCCTCGACGATCGAGCAGCGCTACGTCATGGTCCACCACCGCGACAAGCTCGACGCGCTCACGCGGATCCTCGAGGTCGAGGACTTCGACGCGATGATCATGTTCGTCCGCACCAAGCAGGCCACGGAGGAGCTCGCCGAGCGCCTGCGGGCCCGCGGTTTCTCGGCGGCGCCGATCAACGGCGACATCCCGCAGAACCTTCGCGAGCGCACCATCGACGCGCTCAAGGACGGGCGGACCGACATCCTCGTGGCCACGGACGTCGCGGCGCGTGGCCTCGACGTGCCCCGGATCAGCCATGTCGTCAACTACGACATCCCGCACGACACGGAGTCCTACGTCCACCGCATCGGCCGCACGGGCCGCGCGGGTCGCAGCGGCCACGCCCTGCTCTTCGTCACCCCCCGCGAGCGGCGGCTGCTCGCGCAGATCGAGCGCGCCACGCGCCAGCCGTTGAGCGAGATCCAGCTGCCCAGCGTGGACGACGTCAACGAGATGCGCATGCAGAAGTTCGCGCAGTCCATCACCGAGAGCCTCGAGGACCCGAACATCGCCCTCTTCCGGCGCCTGGTCGAGGAGTACGCCTCCGAGCACTCGGTCTCGATGTCCGACATCGCCGCGGCGCTGGCCACCCAGTCGCGCAACTCGGACGAGTTCCTCATGAAGGAGCCCGAGCGGCCCGCGCGCCGGCAGGACGACCGGCGCGACCGCCGGGACGACCGGGGGGACCGCCGCGACCGCGGGCCCCGGGACTTCGACGGCCCGCGCCCGTCGCGTTCGGGCAAGGACATGGCCCAGTTCCGGATCGCGGTGGGCAAGCGGAACAACGTCAAGCCGGGCTCGATCATGGGTGCGCTGGCCAACGAGGCGGGCCTGCGGGGCGGCGACATCGGGCGCATCTCCATCCGCTTCGACCACTCGCTCGTCGAGCTCCCCGCCGACCTGCCCGCCGACCAGCTCGCGTCGATGAAGGGCATCCGCGTCGGGGGCCAGGAGATCGACATCCGGCCCGACTCGGGCCCGCCCGCCGGGCGCCCGTCCTCGTTCCGGTCCGATCGCGGGGACCACCGCGGCGGTCGGGGCGACCGCGGAGACCGTGGTGGCTACCGGGGCCGGGACGACCGCGGTGACCGGGGCGATCGCGGTGACCGGGGAGGCCGCGGTGGGTACCGCGGTGACCGGCGCGACGGGAACGGCGGTGGGTACCGCCGAGGTGACGACGGCGAGGGCCGCCGCGGCGGGTTCCGGGGCCGTTCCGGGGGTGGCCAGGGCCGCTACTGAGCCCGGGCCTCTCGACAGCGCGTGCGGGGAGGGGCGGCCGCGCATGCGCCGCTCACCGGCCCCGCGGGCACCGGCCCGCGGCGTCGGTGAGGGCGTCGTGGTCGTCGACCGTCACGGGTAGCCCGTAGGCGACGGCGGCCGTGAGGTAGCGGGCCGCATAGAAGCAGTGCCGGTCGGGGGCCGGGGGCATCCAGTCAGCGGGCGTGGAGTCGCTCTTGCGCGTGTTCACCGATCCCGCCACGGCCACGAGGTTGCGGTCCATGTCGTTGGCGAACGCGGCCCGGAGCCCGGCCGGCCACCGCCAGGCGCCCAGGTCCCACGCGGCGGAGAGCGGGTAGACGTGATCGACGTGGATGCCCCGTAGGCCCGCGCGCTCCACGTCGACGATCCGGCCGGTGTACGGGTCGACCAGCAGCCCACCGCTCACCGCGCACGCCTCGCCGGGGACGGCCGCCGCGCGGACGAGGTCGCGGGCCAACACGTCCAGCCGGGTCGAGCAGCCGTTCCCGGACCCCGGCGCGCCGGTGGTGTCGCTCCACGCCGGGCCGAACACACACGCCGAGGCTCCGGAGCAGTCCCGCTCGTAACCCGGCCGGCGTGGCCGTTCGGGAACCACCTCGACGGCGACGAGCAGGGCCTGCACCGCGGCGCGGTCGGGACTGCCGGGC
>DUTZ01000115.1 GCA_012841845.1 Actinomycetales bacterium
GACTCGGAGCGGCCGTGGAAGGACGAGGAGAAGGTCCGCTGGCTCTGCCCCGTGCCCGGGTACGACCGGCACTTCGGCATCACCGAGGCCCTCGGCGTCGAGATGATCCCCGTGGCGCTCGGCCAGAACGGCCCGGACATGGACGAGGTCGAGCGGCTCGTGGCCGACGACCCGTCGATCAAGGGCATGTGGTGTGTCCCGATCTTCTCCAACCCGACGGGCGCCGTGTACGACGACCACACGGTCTCCCGCCTCGCCCGCATGACCGCGGCCGCGCCGGACTTCCGGATCATCTGGGACAACGCCTACGCCGTCCACACGCTCACCGCGGACTTCCCCAAGGTCCCCGACGTGGACGCGCTCGCCGCCGAGGCCGGCCACCCCAACCGCTTCCTGCAGGTCTGCTCGACCTCCAAGATCACCTTCGCCGGCGCCGGCGTCTCCTTCCTCTCGGCTTCCACGGCGAACCTCGACTGGTACCTCGGCCACGCGGGTGTCCGGAGCATCGGACCCAACAAGGTCAACCAGCTCGCGCACCTCCGCTTCTTCGGCGACGCCGAGGGCGTCCGGACCCATATGCAGAAGCACCGCGAGATCATCCAGCCCAAGTTCGAGGCCGCGGCCGCCGCGCTCACCCGGCGCCTCGGCGAGTACGACGTGGCCCGCTGGACGCACCCCGAGGGCGGCTACTTCATCGACCTCGAGGTGGTGGACGGGACCGCCACCGAGACGGTGCGGCTCGCCAAGGAGGCCGGCGTCGCGCTCACCCCGGCCGGGTCCGCGTACCCGTACGGCGAGGACCCGGACGACCGCCACATCCGCCTGGCGCCCACGCTGCCGCCGCTCGCCGAGGTGGAGACGGCCATGGACGTCGTGGCCCTCTGTGCGCTCCTCGCCGCCTGCCGGGCCGCCCGCGCCTGACGCGGGTCCCGTCGCCGGCCCCGGGCGGGGTCGGATGGTGATGTAACAAAGACCGTCCCGGTGATGCGTCGACCGCCGGTCGGTGGCGGCGGCGTGTCCGTCGCCGGGTCTCCTCGGGGACGGTCCCGGTTCGGGGATGTGACCTGCGGCTAAGAGAATCGGCCGGGGTGAGCCGTGACAGGCCCGGGCTATCGCCGATCATTACATCGTCAAATGGTGCGATCCGGCGCTGTGACGTGCGAGAAGCCCGACTCTCGGCAGTATTGAGCAGGAGACAACTCCGTGAACCCTTGTCACATAGCGGCCGTTCTGGTTACATCTGAGCCGGTTCGAACAAGAGGGGTGTCCGAGAACCGGAATGCGGCTGAGGGGCCGCGAGGGGCCGGTCTCGGGCAGATGTTCGGAACACGCCGCGTGGGTCTGAGGGGGCCCGGAACGCGGTGAGGGGGATGGTGCAGGGGCCGCGGAGACGCGGCCCCTTCGCCGTCCCCGCCCTCCCCGCGCCCACGGCGATCCCCGCGCCCGCCGCACCGGCCCGGCCCGCTCGCACGTGACCACCTCGCCGTCGTACCCCGTCGGTATCCTTCGGTCGTGGCCCTTTATCGGAAGTACCGCCCCGCCTCGTTCGCCGAGGTCGTGGGCCAGGAGCACGTCACCGAGCCGCTCTCGGTGGCGCTGTCCTCGGGGCGGATCAACCACGCCTACCTGTTCTCCGGCCCCCGCGGCTGCGGCAAGACCTCCTCCGCGCGCATCCTCGCCCGGTCGCTCAACTGCGAGCAGGGGCCGACGGCCGATCCGTGCGGGGTGTGCGAGTCGTGCGTGGCGCTCGCGCCCGGCGGGCCGGGGACCCTCGACGTCACCGAGCTCGACGCGGCCAGCCACGGCGGCGTCGACGACACACGCGACCTGCGCGAGCGCGCGTTCTTCGCGCCGGCCTCCTCCCGCTACCGGGTGCTCATCATCGACGAGGCCCACATGGTCACCACCGCGGGCTTCAACGCGCTGCTCAAGATCGTCGAGGAGCCGCCCGAGCACCTCATCTTTGTCTTTGCCACCACCGAGCCGGAGAAGGTGCTGCCCACCATCCGCTCGCGGACGCACCACTACCCGTTCCGGCTGCTCACGCCGTCCGCCATGCGCGGGCTCGTGGAGCGGATCTGCGACCAGGAGGGGGTGGCCGTCGAGCCGACCGTCCTGCCGCTCGTCATCCGGGCGGGCGGCGGGTCGCCGCGCGACACGCTCTCCGTGCTCGACCAGCTCATGGCCGGGGCGGGCGAGGACGGCATCACCTACCCGCGGGCCGTGAGCCTGCTCGGTGCCACCGAGGTCGCGCTCATCGACGACACGGTGGACGCCCTCGCCGCCGGGGACGGCGCCACCCTGTTCCGCACCGTCGACAAGGTGGTCGAGGCCGGCCACGACCCGCGCCGCTTCGCCGCCGACCTGCTGCAGCGCCTGCGCGACCTCATCATGGTGCAGTCGGTGCCCCAGGCGATCGAGCGCGGACTCGTCGACGCCCCCGTCGAGCAGGCCGAGACCATGCGCCGGCAGGCCGAGTCGATCGGCCAGGCCACGCTCGCGCGCTGCGCCGACATGGTGCACGAGGGTATGGGATCCATGCGCGGCGCCACCTCGCCGCGGCTCCTGCTGGAGATCCTCTGCGCCAAGCTGCTCCTGCCCGGCGCCGACGACTCCATGGCCGCCCTGCTCCAACGCGTCGAGCAACTGGAGGCGGGGACGACGAGGCCCGCCGCCGCGGCCCCCGCGCAGGCCCCCGCCGGGCCCGGAC
>DUTZ01000116.1 GCA_012841845.1 Actinomycetales bacterium
CCGGTCGCGTTCGAGGCTCCCCCGACCGGCGTCCCCGGCGCCGCCGTGGGCGAGGTCCTGTCCTCCGGCGCCCCGGACGGCGACCCCGCCACCGCCTGGATGCGCCGGCGCGACTCCTACGGCCTCGTCTCCCCCGGCAACCGCCGCCGCTTCCACGTCGTGGTGGTCGGCACCGGGCTGGCCGGAGCGGGCGCGGCGGCCGCCCTCGGCGAGCTCGGCTACCGCGTCACCGCCTTCACCTACCACGACGCGCCCCGCCGGGCACACTCCGTGGCGGCCCAGGGCGGGATCAACGCCGCCCGTGCCCGGCGCGTGGACGGCGACTCCCTGCGCCGGTTCGTCGCGGACACGGTCAAGGGCGGCGACTTCCGCGGCCGCGAGGCCGAGGCGTTCCGGCTCGGCGAGGAGTCGGTCCGCGTCATCGACCACTTCTCGGCGATCGGCACGCCGTTTGCCCGCGAGTACGGCGGTGTCCTGGCCACCCGCTCGTTCGGCGGCGTCCAGGTCTCGCGCACCTACTACTCGCGGGGCCAGACCGGCCAGCAGCTGCAGATCGCCGGCGCACAGGCCCTCCAGCGCCAGATCCGCGAGGGCACCGTGCGGCTGCACACGCGGCACGAGGTGCTCGACCTCGTCGTCGACGACACCGGCTGCCACGGGGTGGTGGTCCGGGACCTCGTCACCGGCCACATCCGCGCCGAGACCGCGCACGCGGTCGTGCTGGCCACGGGCGGTTACGGCAACGTGTTCCACGACTCCACGCTGGCCGTCAACTCCAACGCCTCCGCCGTGTGGCGGGCCCACCAGCGGGGCGCGCTGCTCGCCTCGCCGTCGTTCGTGCAGTTCCACCCCACGGCCCTGCCCAAGGACTCGCAGTGGCAGGCCAAGACGATCCTCATGAGCGAGTCGCTGCGCAACGACGGCCGGATCTGGGTGCCGGCGCGCGACGGCGACGACCGCGCCCCGGGCGACATCCCGGACGCCGAACGGGACTTCTTCCTCGAACGCCGCTACCCGGCGTTCGGCAACCTCGTCCCCCGCGACGTCGCCTCGCGCGCCATCACCGCGGAGATCCGGGCCGGCCGCGGCGTCGGTCCGCGCCGCAACTCGGTCTACCTGGACTTCCGCGACGCCCTGGCCCGCGACGGCCGCAAGAAGATCACCGCCCGCTACGGCAACCTCTTCGAGATGTACGCCCACGCCACCGGCGAGGACCCGTACACCGTCCCCATGCGCATCGCGCCCACCTGCCACTTCACGATGGGCGGCCTGTGGTCCGACTACGACCTGCAGACGTCGATCCCCGGCCTGTTCGTGGGCGGCGAGTGCGGCTGGGCGTACCACGGCGCCAACCGGCTCGGCGCCAACTCGCTGCTCAGCGCCAGTGTGGACGGGTGGTTCACGCTCCCCTACTCGGTGCCCGGGCACCTCGCCACCCGGCTCGGGGAGGCGCTCCCGGCCGACGACGACGAGGTGGTCGTCGAGGCCGTGAACCGTGCCCGGGCGCGCGTGGACGCGCTGCTCGGGATCGGGGGCTCCACGGGCCCGGAGCACTTCCACCGCGAGCTCGGCGAGATCCTCTACGCCGGTTGTGGAGTGACCCGCACCGCCGAGGGGCTCACCGAGGCGATCGGGCGGATCCGGGACCTGCGCGCGCGGTTCTGGTCCGACCTGCGCGTCACCGGCACCGGCGCCCACCTCAACCAGGTCCTCGAGTTGGCCGGCCGCGTGGCCGACTACCTGGAGCTCGCCGAGCTCATGTGCGTCGACGCCCTGGACCGCGAGGAGTCCTGCGGCGCCCACTTCCGCGACGAGTACCAGACCCCCGAGGGCGAGGCGCTGCGGCGCGACGAGACATGGTGCTTCGCCTCCGCCTGGTCCTCGACCGGGGATGACCGGGGCGGACCGCGCACGTTCGCCCGCCACGCCGAACCGCTCGACTTCTCCGCCGTCGAGCTCACCACGAGGGACTACCGATGAGACTGACGCTGCGCGTCTGGCGCCAGGCCGGACCGGACGACCCCGGCCGCTTCGCCGAGTACGAGGTGCCGGACGCCGAGCCCGAGATGAGCGTGCTGGAACTGCTCGACGCCCTCAACAGCCGTCTGGTCGACGCCGGCGAGGAGCCGGTGGCGTTCGACTCGGACTGCCGCGAGGGCATCTGCGGGGCGTGCGGGGTCACCGTGGACGGCCGCCCGCACGGGGCCGCCGAGAACACCCCCTCGTGCCACCAGCGCCTCAACGGCTACACCGACGGCGACACCCTGCGCATCGAGCCGCTGCGCGCGACCGTGTTCCCGGTGGTGCGGGACCTCATGGTGGACCGCTCCTCACTGGACCGCGTGCTCGAGGCCGGCGCCCACGTGTGGATCCCCTCCGGGACCGCGCCGGACGCCGACGCCACGCTGCAGGACCACGCCACCGCCGAGGTCGCGCTCGACTTCGCCGCCTGTATCGGCTGCGGGGCCTGCGTCGCCGCCTGCCCCAACGGCTCGGCCAACCTCTTCGTGGGCGCCAAGCTGCGGCACCTGGCGCTCATGCCGGTCTCGAGCTTCGACCGCACCCCGCGGGCGCGCGCGATGGTCGAGGCCTCCGAGGGCGAGTTCGGCCCGTGCTCGCTGTACGGCGAGTGCTCGCGGGTCTGCCCGGCCGGCATCCCGCTGCGCGCCATCGCCGGGGTCAACCGCGAGCGCCTCCGGGCGGTGTTCAAGCGGCGATGAGCCGCCGGTCCCGGATCGGTGCCCTCCTCGACCGCGTCCTCACCACGCGGCGGCTCGTGCGCGCCCCGGTCCCCCTCTACCGGGCCCACCTCGGCTGGCTGCTGGGCGCGAGGGTTCTCCTGCTCGAGCACACGGGGAGGGTCTCCGGCCGTCCCCGCACCGTGGTGCTCGAGGTGGTCGACCGACCCGCCCCCGGCGTCCTCCGGGTGGTCTCGGGCTTCGGCACCGGCGCGCAGTGGTACCGCAACCTCACGGCGGACCCGGACTGCCGGGTCTCGACGGGGTGGACCGACCGGCGGCCCGCCCGCGCCCACCGCGTCGACCCGGCGACCGCCGCCGAGACGTTCGACCGGTACCGGCAGGAACACCCGCGGGCGTGGTCCGTCCTCTCCGAGGTCCTCGGGGCCCACCTGCCGGAAGGGGCCGCCCTCGAGGAGGCGGTGCCCGTCGTCGACCTCGTCCTCACCCCCGGGACCCGCCCCGAACCCGCCCCTCTCGGCGCCCCGGCCCGCGCGCTCCTGGGGCCCGTCTCGCGGTCCGAGGCGACCGCCGTCCTCCTCGGGGCGGCGGCCCTCGCCGTCGTCGCCGGCACCTCGGCACCTCCCGTGGGCCCGCTCCGCCGGACCGCCCTGGGGCTCCTCGGGGCCGACATCGGGGGTGGCGCGGTGGCGTTCCACCTGCCGTCGACCCGCGCGGCGTACGCGGAGCGGTCCCGTGGCCTGCCCCGTGACCTCGTCTTTCCCTCGCTGCACGTCCACCCCGTCGCGATCGCGGCGCTCTCCGGCGCCGGGATCCGTCGGGGCCTTCTCCACCACGCCGCGATCGTGACGACCGCGGCGGCACTCCACGCGGTCCCCGCCGGGGCGGCGCGATACGGATGGGCGGCCTCGGGGATCGCGGTCGCGCTGGACCGGCTCCTGCCGGGCGATCGCCTCCCCGGGTGGGTCGCGCCGGCGCTGTGGACCAAACTCGTCGCGGGAGAGGCGGCGGTCAGCGCATCCGCTGGGAGATGACCTTGGAGATGCCGTCGCCCTGCATGGACACGCCGTAGAGCACGTCCGCGACGTCCATCGTGGGCTTCTGGTGGGTGATCACGATGAGCTGGCTGGTCTCGCGCAGCTGCTCGAACAGGCCGATGAGGCGCCGGAGGTTGGTGTCGTCGAGCGCCGCCTCGACCTCGTCCATCACGTAGAACGGGCTGGGCCGGGCCTTGAAGATCGCCACGAGCATCGCCACCGCGGTGAGCGACTTCTCGCCGCCGGAGAGCAGCGAGAGCCGCTTGACCTTCTTGCCGGGCGGGCGGGCCTCGACCTCGATGCCGGTGGTGAGCATGTCCTCGGGGTCCGTGAGCACGAGCCGGCCCTCGCCGCCGGGGAACAGCGTGGCGAACACGCCCCGGAACTCGCGCTCGACGTCCACCCACGCCTCGGTGAAGATCTGCTCGATCCGCTCGTCGACGTCGTCGATCACGCCCTCGAGGTCCGCGCGGGCCTTCTTGACATCGTCGAGCTGGGTGGACAGAAACGCGTACCGCTCCTCGAGGGCGGCGAACTCCTCGAGCGCGAGCGGGTTGACCTTGCCCAGGGTGGCCAGGTCCTTCTCCGCCCGCTTGTGGCGGCGCTCCTGCTCGGCCCGGACGAACGGCATCGGCGGGGGCGGCGTCACGTCCTCGCCCCGCTCCCGGGCGGCCTCGTACTCCTCCATCTCGAGCGCGGACGGGGGGAGCTCGATCTCGGGCCCGTACTCGGCCACGAGGGACTCCGGCTCGATCCCGTGGCGCTCGAGCACGGCGGCCTCGAGCTCGGACACCTTGACCTCGAGCTGGGCGCGCACGATCTCGTCCCGGTGCGCGGCGTCCCCGAGGCGCGTGACCTCGGCCTCCGCGGACGCGAGGTCGGTGCGCAGTGCGGCGACGCGGGTCGTGGCCGCCGTGCGCGCGGTCGCGAGCC
>DUTZ01000117.1 GCA_012841845.1 Actinomycetales bacterium
GCCCGGCGCGGGGCCCGGCTCGCGCTGAGCGACGTGGACGCCGACGGCCTGGCGGCCACCGCCGCCCTGGCGGACTCCGCCGGGGCGCCCGAGGTCCGCACGGACCGGCTCGACGTCACCGAACAGGGCGCCGTCGCCGAGTACGCCGACCAGGTGGCCGCCCACTTCGGGGTGGTCCACTGCGTGATCAACAACGCCGGCATCGCGTTCACCGGCTCGGTCGAACAGTCGGCCTACAAGGACATCGCCCGCGTCATGGACGTGGACTACTGGGGCGTCGTCCACGGCACCAAGGAGTTCCTGCCGCACCTCATCGCCTCCGGTGACGGCCACCTGGCCAACCTCTCCAGCATCTTCGCCTTCACCTCGATCCCCACCCAGAACGCCTACAACGCCGCCAAGGCCGCGGTGCAGCAGTTCACCGAGTCACTGCGCATGGAGATCCTCGCCGCGGGGCACCCCGTGGACGTCTCCTGCGTCCACCCGGGCGGCATCCGCACCGCGGTGGCCCGCAACGCCGGGGTGGCCGAGGGGCTGGACCAGGCGGGCATCGCCCGGGCCTTCGACGAGCACCTCGCGCGCACCGACGCCGACGAGGCCGCGCGCGTGATCCTCGACGGCATCGAGTGGCGCAACCCCCGCATCCTCGTGGGTCCGGACGCCTACGTCCTCGACGTGCTGGTGCGGCTCTTCCCGGCGACCTACCAGAAGGGCGCCGTGATCATGGCCAAGCGGGCCGGCCTGGTCTGACGCGCCGGACCGGCCGGACGGGGCTCAGCGCCGGAAGCGGTCCGTCGCCTCGAGCAGGTGGTGGGTCGTGCCCGGCTCGGCCATCGCGTGCCCGGCGTCGGGCACGATGTGCAGCTCGGAGCCCGGCCACGCCCCGTGCAGTTCCCACGCGTTGGCCACGGGGCACACCACGTCGTAGCGGCCGTGGACGATCACCGCGGGCAGGTGCGCGATCCGGTCCATCCGGTCGAGGATCGCGCGGCCGGTGAGGAACGCGTCGTGGACGAAGTAGTGGTTCTCGATGCGGGCGAACGCCAGCGCGAAGCGGTCCGGGTCGCCGTCGGGCGCGGCCGGGCGGGGCAGCAGCGTCGACGTGGTGGTCTCCCACGTCGTCCACGCCCGTGCCGCCGCGAGCTCGGTCGCGGGGTCCCCGCAGTGCAGGAGGCGGTGGTAGGCGGACACGTGGTCGTACCCGGGGGCGGCGACGGCGTCCGGGCCGTCGGCCGCGAGCAGCGGGGCGAGGTAGCCCTCCCACGCCTCGGGGAACAGGTGGGCGGCTCCGCCGCGATAGAACCAGTCGATCTCCTCCGGGCGGCACAGGAAGACCCCACGGAGGACGAGTTCGGTGACCCGCTCGGGGTGCTCCTGGGCATAGGCGAGGCCGAGTGTGCTGCCCCACGAGCCGCCGAACACCTGCCAGCGGTCGATGCCCAGGTGTGCGCGGAGCCGCTCCAGGTCGTCGACGAGGTGCCACGTGGTGTTGCCGGCGAGGTCCGCGCCGTCCGCGACGTGTGGGGTGCTGCGCCCACACCCGCGCTGGTCGACGAGCACGATCCGGTAGGCCGCGGGGTCGAACATCCGCCGGTGCTGCGCCGAGCACCCACCGCCGGGGCCGCCGTGGACGAACACGACCGGGGTGCCGTCGGGGGTGCCGCACGTCTCCCAGTAGAGGAGCTGACCGTCGCCCACGTCGAGCATCCCCGTCTCGTACGGCTCGATCTCCGGGTACGGCGCGCGTCGGGGCGCGGCGCCTGCGCCGGCCGGGCGGGCCGGGTCGGTCTGGCTGGCCTGGCCGGCCTCGCTGGCCGCGTTCATCGGGCGAAGCTGTGGTCCGCGTCCGGGAAGTCGCGGGCGCGGACCTCGGTGGCGTACTGCCGCGCCGCCTCGCGGAGGGTGTCGCCGATCTCGGCGTAGCGCTTGACGAAGCTGGGGGAGCGGCCCGTGGCGTAGCCGGCCATGTCGGTCCACACCAGCACCTGGGCGTCGCACCCGTTGCCGGCGCCGATGCCGACGGTGGGGATCGAGATCTCGCCGGTGACCCGGGTGGCCACGTCGGCCGGCACCATCTCGAGGACCACCGCGAAGGCGCCGGCCTCCTGCACCGCGCGGGCGTCGGCGAGCAGCTGCTCGGCCGCCTCGTCGCCGCGACCCTGAACCCGGAAACCGCCGAGCCCGTGGACGGACTGCGGGGTGAAGCCGATGTGGGCCATCACCGGGATGCCGGCCTCGACGATCGCCCGGATGCGGGACGCCATCCGCACGCCGCCCTCGAGCTTGACCGCCTGGGCGCCGCCCTCGCGCATGAGCGTGATCGCGGAGGTCACGGCCTGCTCGTCGGACACCTCGTACGAGCCGAACACCATGTCCGCCACGACGAGCGCCCTCGGGGCGCCGCGGACCACCGCACGGACCAGGGGCAGGAGTTCCTCCGTGGTGACCGACGCCGTGGTGTCGTACCCGTAGACCACGTTGGCGGCCGAGTCGCCCACGAGCAGGACGGGGACGCCGGCCTCCTGGAAGAGGCGGGCGGAGGTGAAGTCGTAGGCGGTGAGCATCGGCCACGGCTCGCCCTTGGCCTTGAGCTCGGCGAGGTGGTGGACCCGGGTGATCCGGGTCAGGCCCTCGGACTGCGCGGCGGGGGTGGCAGCCCCGGATCCGTAGACGGGGGTGTCGGTGCTGTCGCTCATGGTCGCGAGTCTGCCACGGCCGCGCGATGTCACACGGCCGTAACACGACAGGCACTAGGTTGGGGGGCATGAACCGCCAGCAGGAGTACGTTCTCAGGACACTCGAAGAGCGCGACATCCGGTTCGTCCGGCTCTGGTTCACCGACGTGCTCGGCACCCTCAAGTCGGTGGCCGTCGCCCCGGCCGAGCTCGAGGGTGCCTTCGGGGAGGGGATCGGGTTCGACGGCTCCGCCATCGAGGGCTTCTCCCGGGTCTCCGAGGCCGACACGGTGGCCAAGCCCGACCCGTCCACGTTCCAGGTCCTGCCGTGGGCGCACGCCGACGGAGGCCAGCACTCGGCCCGCATCTTCTGCGACATCTTCAACCCCGACGGCAGCCCCAACTGGGCCGACCCCCGGCACGTCCTGCGCCGCCAGCTCAACAAGGCCGCCGACCTCGGCTTCTCCTGCTACGTCCACCCGGAGATCGAGTTCTTCCTGTTCAAGAGCCTCGAGACCGACGGCGCCGAGCCGGTGCCCACGGACAGCGGCGGCTACTTCGACCAGGCCGTCCACGACACCGCGCCGCATTTCCGTCGCCACGCCATCGAGGCCCTCGAGGCGATGGGCATCTCCGTGGAGTTCTCCCACCACGAGGGCGCGCCGGGGCAGCAGGAGATCGACCTGCGCTACGCCGACGCGCTGAGCATGGCGGACAACATCATGACCTTCCGATACATCGTCAAGGAGGTGGCCATGAACAACGGGGTGTGGGCGTCGTTCATGCCCAAGCCCCTGCGCGAACACCCGGGCTCGGCGATGCACACCCACATGAGCCTGTTCGAGGGCGACACCAACGCGTTCCACGACCCCGACGACGAGTACCAGCTCTCCGGTACCGCCCGGTCCTTCGTGGCGGGCATCCTGCAGCACGCCCCGGAGTTCTCGGCCATCACCAACCAGTGGGTCAACTCGTACAAGCGTCTCATCGGTGGCGGCGAGGCGCCGACGGCCGCCACGTGGGGCCGGGCCAACCGCTCGGCGCTCGTGCGCGTGCCCATGTACACGCCCAACAAGTCCTCCTCCCGCCGCATCGAGGTGCGCAGCCCCGACTCGGCGTGCAACCCCTACCTGGCGTTCGCGGTGATGTTCGCCGCCGGCATCAAGGGCGTCCAGGAGGGCTACGAGCTCCCGCCGGAGTCCGAGGACGACGTGTGGACCATGAGCCGGCGGGAGCGCCGCGCCATGGGGTACACCGACCTGCCGGGCAGCCTCGAGCAGGCGCTCAACGCGATGGAGGAGTCCGAACTCGTGGCCGAGGCGCTCGGCGAGCACGTCTTCGAGTTCTTCCTCCGCAACAAGCGTCGCGAGTGGAACGAGTACCGCAGCCACGTCACCCCGTACGAGCTCCGCTCCTACCTCTCGCTGTGACCGGGGACCAGTCCCGTCCGAGGCTCCCCAGCCCGGGGCGCCTCGGTCTCCTCGACGACCGCGCGGCCGGCTGGCTCGACTACCTCGGCTGGACGGACGAGGAGTCGATCCCGACCCTGTGGTCGCTGTCCCGTGCGCCCGACCCCGACCTCGCGCTGGGCGCCCTCGTCCGGCTCCGGGAATCGCTGGCGTCGGAGTCGCACGGCAAGTCCGCGACGGCCCGCGCCGGGCACGAGACCGGCGTGGCCGCGCTCGACTCGGCGCTGCGCACCGACCCCGAGCTGCGGGGCCGGCTCCTCGGGCTCCTCGGCTCGTCGAGCGCGCTGGGCGACCACATCGTGGCCGAACCCACCCGCTGGGCCCTGTTGCGGTCCGGGCTGCCGACCCGGGAAGACGTCCTCGCCGACATGCTCGCCGCGGTCGAGGCGGTGCCGGAGGAGCCGGCCGAGGGGGCACCGGAACCCACCCAGTCGGCGGAACTGCGTTCGGTGGGGACCTACCGGGCCGGCGTGACCGGCGGGGCGGCGATCAACGCGCTGCGGTCGGAGTACCGGAACCACGTCGCGCTGCTGGCCGCGCACGACGTGGGGGCGACGGTGGAGGACCTGCCGACCCTCGCCTTCACCGATGTGGGCCACCGGCTGTCCGACCTCGCCGACGCCGCGCTGACGGCCGCCCTCGCCGTGGCGGTGGCGACCGTCTACCCGGACGGCCCGATGCCCGGCCGGCTGGGCGTGGTGGCGATGGGCAAGTGCGGCGCCCGCGAGCTCAACTACATCTCCGACGTCGACGTGATCTTCGTCTCCGACCCCGCCGACGCCAAGACGGCCCGGGTGGCGGGGGAGATGATGCGCATCGGCTCGATGGCCTTCTTCGAGGTGGACGCCGCGCTGCGGCCCGAGGGCAAATCCGGCGAACTGGTCCGCACCCTCGACTCGCACGCGGCCTACTACAGGCGTTGGGCCAAGACGTGGGAGTTCCAGGCGCTGCTCAAGGCCCGGCCGATGACCGGGGACGTCGCGCTGGCGGAGGAGTACCACGCCACCCTGTACCCGATGGTGTGGGCGGCCGCCGAGCGCGACGACTTCGTCCACGACGTCCAGGCCATGCGCCGCCGGGTGGAGGAGAACGTCCCCGAGAACCTCCGCGACCGCGAGCTCAAGCTGGGCCGCGGCGGACTGCGGGACGTGGAGTTCGCCGTCCAGCTCCTCCAGATGGTGCACGGCCGCACGGACCCGGACCTGCGGGTGACGGCCACGATCGACGCGCTGGGCGCGCTGCGGGCCGGCGGGTACATCGCCCGCGAGGACGGCGCCGAGCTGCTCTCGGCCTACGAGTTCCTCCGGCTGCTCGAGCACCGGCTCCAACTCCAGCGCTACAAGCGCACGCACCTGCTCCCGCCGGCGGACGACGCCGAGCAGATGCGGTGGTTGGCGCGCGCGGCGGACATCCGGCCGGAGGGCCGGCACGACGCCGCGGGCGTCCTCGAGCGCGAGCTCAAGACGGTCCGGCGCCGGGTGCGGGGCCTCCACGAGAAGCTCTTCTACCGCCCGCTGCTCGACTCGATTGCGGCCTACGACGCCGAGGCGCTCTCCCTGACGTCCGAGGCGATGGAGCGGCAGCTCGCCGCCCTCGGCTTCGGATCCCCACGTAACGCGCTCGGGCACCTGCGGGCGCTCGCCGGGCAGAACAACCGGCGCGGCCGGATCCAGGCACTGCTCCTGCCCACCCTCATGGAGTGGCTGGCGGACACCCCGGACCCGGACGGTGGCCTGCTCGCGTACCGCAAGCTGTGCGAGGAGCACCAGGAGCTCTCGTGGTTCCTGCGGACGCTGCGGGACGACCCCTTCGTGGCCCGCAGGCTCATCACGGTGCTCGGCACCTCCGCGTTCGTCGCGGAGTTGCTGTTGCGGGCCCCCGAGGTGATCCCGGACCTCACCGACGGCGCCGAGGGGCCGCTGCTCGTGGCCTCCGGGGCCGGCGACATCGCCTCCGCGCTCACCGCCGCGGCGGCCCGGCACCGGACGCC
>DUTZ01000118.1 GCA_012841845.1 Actinomycetales bacterium
GACGCGAAGGGCGACGCCGCCGACGACACCTCCGCGGACGACCGGACGGGCGACGAGGCGACGGACGGTTCCGGCGACGACTCCTCCTCGGACGGCTCCGACGGCACCTCCGGCGGCGGGTCCTCGTCGCGGCGCCGGCGGCGGCGTCGTCGTCGCTCCGGCTCCGGCTCCGGCTCGGGCTCCGACGACACCCAGGGGGCGAACGACGACCCGCCCCACACCGAGATCCACGAGCGCGAGCCGCGCCGCCGGTCCGGGCGCGGGGGACAGGGCACGTCCTCCGACGACGAGGTGCAGGGCATCACCGGCTCCACCCGGCTCGAGGCCAAGCGCCAGCGCCGCCGCGACGGCCGCGAGGCCGGGCGCCGCCGCCAGCCGATCCTCTCCGAGGCCGAGTTCCTCGCCCGCCGCGAGTCCGTGGACCGCGTCATGGTGGTGCGCGAGAAGGACCGCGCCGACGGCAAGGGGATCATGACCCAGGTCGGCGTGCTCGAGGACAAGGTGCTCGTGGAGCACTTCGTCACCACCGAGTCCGCGCGCTCGATGGTGGGCAACGTCTACCTGGGCCGCGTGCAGAACGTGCTGCCCAGCATGGAGGCGGCATTCGTCGACATCGGCCGCGGCCGCAACGGCGTCCTCTACGCCGGTGAGGTCAACTGGGAGGCCGCGGGCCTCGGCGGCAAGGCGCGTCGCATCGAGCAGGCGCTCAAGCCGGGCGACATGGTGCTCGTGCAGGTGACCAAGGACCCGGTGGGCCAGAAGGGCGCCCGCCTGTCCACGCAGATCTCGCTGGCCGGCCGCTTCCTCGTCTACGTGCCGGACGGCAACTCCACCGGCATCTCCCGCAAGCTCCCCGACACCGAGCGGCGCCGCCTCAAGGCGATCCTCAAGGACGTCGTCCCCGAGGGCTCGGGCGTCATCATCCGCACCGCCGCCGAGGGCGTGAGCGAGGAGGAGATCGGCCGCGACGTCGAGCGCCTGGCCGCGCAGTGGACCGAGATCTCCGAGGCGGCGCAGAAGCGCACCTCCTCGGGCTCCGGCTCGCCGATCGCGCTCTACGAGGAGCCGGACCTGCTGGTCAAGGTCGTGCGCGACCTGTTCAACGAGGACTTCTCGAAGCTGGTCATCCAGGGCGAGACGTCGTGGACCACGGTGCACGACTACGTCTCGCGGGTGGCGCCGGACATGGTCGAGCGGCTCGAGCGCCACGAGAACCCCGACGTCGACGTCTTTGCCACCCACCGCGTGGACGAGCAGCTCGCCAAGGCGCTGGATCGTAAGGTCTGGCTGCCGTCGGGCGGCTCGCTGGTGATCGACCGCACCGAGGCCATGACCGTCATCGACGTCAACACCGGCAAGTACACCGGCTCGGGCGGCAACCTCGAGGAGACCGTCACCAAGAACAACCTCGAGGCCGCCGAGGAGATCGTGCGCCAGCTCCGTCTGCGGGACGTGGGCGGCATGGTGATCGTCGACTTCATCGACATGGTCCTGGAGTCCAACCGCGACCTCGTGCTGCGCCGCCTCACCGAGGCGCTCGGCCGCGACCGCACCCGCCACCAGGTCTCCGAGGTCACCTCGCTCGGCCTGGTCCAGCTCACCCGCAAGAAGCTCGGCACCGGGCTCGTCGAGGCGTTCTCCACGCCGTGCGAGCACTGCCAGGGCCGCGGCCTCATCGTGCACGCCGACCCGATCCACACCGAGTCGCACAACGCCGACGAGCCGGGCTCGCGGCGCGGCCGGCGCAGACCTCGCACGGCTCGCTGAAGGTCTCCAGGAGTCCCAGGCCGAGCTTCTTGCGGGTCATCTGCACGAGGCCGAGGCTCGTCACCTCGGCGACCTGGTGCTTGGTGCGGTCGCGTCCCAGGCACTCCACGAGGCGGCGCAGCACGAGGTCGCGGTTGGA
>DUTZ01000119.1 GCA_012841845.1 Actinomycetales bacterium
GCCGTTCTGACCAGCGGCCCGCGGCGATGAGAGTGCATACGCGCAGGTGAAAGGGTGTATCCGTGGCAGAGTTCATCTACACGATGAAGAAGGTCCGTAAGGCGCACGGGGACAAGGTGATCCTCGACGACGTGACGATGGCCTTCTACCCCGGCGCCAAGATCGGCGTCGTGGGGCCCAACGGCGCGGGTAAGTCCTCGATCCTCAAGATCATGGCCGGGCTGGACCAGCCGTCCAACGGCGAGGCCTTCCTCGACCCGGAGGCCAGCGTCGGCATCCTCATGCAGGAGCCGGAGCTGGACGAGACCAAGACGGTCAAGGAGAACGTCGAGGACGGCCTCGGCGAGACCATGGTGCAGCTGCGCCGGTACAACGAGGTCGCCGAGGAGATGGCGACCAACTACACCGACGAGCTCATGGAGGAGATGGGCAAGCTGCAGGAGGCGCTCGACGCGGTGGACGCGTGGGACGTGGACTCGCAGATCGAGCAGGCCATGGACGCGCTGCGCTGCCCGCCGGGCGACGCGCCGGTCACCCACCTGTCCGGTGGCGAGAAGCGCCGCGTGGCGCTGTGCAAGCTCCTGCTGAGCAAGCCCGACCTGCTGCTGCTCGACGAGCCCACCAACCACCTCGATGCCGAGTCGGTGCTGTGGCTCGAGCAGCACCTGGCCGCCTACAAGGGCGCCGTCCTGGCCGTGACACACGACCGCTACTTCCTCGACCACGTGGCGCAGTGGATCTGTGAGGTCGACCGCGGCAAGCTGCACCCCTACGAGGGCAACTACTCCACCTACCTGGAGAAGAAGGCCGAGCGCCTCGAGGTGCAGGGCAAGAAGGACCAGAAGCTGCAGAAGCGCCTCAAGCAGGAGCTCGAGTGGGTCCGCTCCGGCGCCAAGGCCCGCCAGACCAAGTCCAAGGCCCGCCTGGCCAAGTACGAGGAGATGGCGGCCGAGGCCGAGAAGCACAAGAAGCTGGACTTCGAGGAGATCCAGATCCCCACCCCGCCCCGCCTGGGCAACGTCGTGGTGGAGGTCGAGAACCTGGAGAAGGGCTTCGACGACCGCGTGCTCATCAAGGACCTGTCCTTCACGCTGCCGCGCAACGGCATCGTCGGCGTGATCGGCCCCAACGGCGTCGGTAAGACGACCCTGTTCAAGACCATCGTCGGGCTGGAGGAGCCGGACTCGGGCACCGTCCGGATCGGCGACACGGTCAAGCTGAGCTACGTGGACCAGAACCGCGCCAACATCGACCCGGAGAAGTCGGTCTGGGAGGTCGTCTCCGAGGGCATGGACTACATCGAGGTGGGCCAGAACGAGATGCCCTCGCGCGCCTACGTGAGCGCCTTCGGCTTCAAGGGTCCGGACCAGCAGAAGAAGGCCGGCGTCCTCTCCGGTGGTGAGCGCAACCGCCTCAACCTGGCGCTCACGCTCAAGGAGGGCGGCAACCTGATCCTCCTGGACGAGCCGACCAACGACCTGGACGTGGAGACCCTGTCCAGCCTGGAGAACGCGCTCGTCGAGTTCCCCGGCTGCGCCGTCGTGATCTCCCACGACCGCTGGTTCCTCGACCGCACCTGTACCCACATCCTCGCGTGGGAGGGCAACGTCGAGGAGGGCCAGTGGTACTGGTTCGAAGGCAACTTCGAGGGCTACGAGGAGAACAAGATCGCCCGTCTCGGCGCCGAGGCGGCCCGCCCGTCGCGGGTCACCCACCGCAAGCTCACCCGGGACTGATCGCCGGTGCCGGCCTTCGAATGCGTCCTGCCGGTCCGGGTCACCGACTTCGGGCCGAGCATGCACATGGACAACATCTCCTTCCAGGAGTTCGTCCAGGAGTCCCGTAACGCCTTCCTCCTCGACCGCGGACTCGTCCCCGGCGCGGAGGGGGCGCAGCTCATGCTGGTGCGCACCATGGCGCTCGACTACGCGGCGCCGGTGCCGTTCGGCGTCACCGAACTCACCATGACGGTGGAAGCCACCCACATCGGGCGCAAGTCGTTCACCCTGCGGCACCGCATGCGGATCGACGACGACGTGGTGTTCACCGCCGACGTGGTGCTCATCGCGAGCAACGCCGAGGACCGCTCCGAGGAGATCTCGCCGCGGTTCCGCGCGGAGCTGGAATCGATTCTCACGGAGGAGACCGAGGAGGCGTCATGAGCCAGGCAGCCGCGGCCGTGGACAACGGCCCGTTCCGCTGCACCCTGCAGGTGCGGTGGGCGGACTTCGACCAGCTCGGCCACGTCAACAACGTCAAGTACATCGAGTACGCGCAGGAGGCGCGGATCCTCTTCATCCGCAGCCGCTTCGGTCCCTTCGGGCTGGGCAACCTCCCGCAGGTCGTGCGGCGGCTGGAGATCGACCACCTGCGGCCGGTCCTGCGCGACTCGACGACCGTGGACGTGGTGATCGAGGTGGAGCACGTGGGCACCACGTCCTACCAGATCCGGCAGACGATCCTCGACGCCGCCGGCGACGTGTGCTGCGAGATCCGGGCGGTCATGGTCGCCTTCGACACCTCCAGCTCCACGGCCGTCGAGATCCCCGGCGGGGTGCGCAACGTGCTCGAGGCGGCCCGGGAGCGGGCGGCGCTCACCGGCCACCCGGACGACTCCGTGCCGACCCACCCGGAGCCGGGCGAGTGAGCGACACCCTGGTGTACGAGGCGGGCGGCCCGCTCGGGATCTCCGGCGAACCCGGCCGCCGCGTCTTCACCGCCGCCCTGCCGGTCCGCTGGTCCGACCAGGATCTCTACCACCACGTCAACCACGCGCGGATGATCACCCTCATCGAGGAGGCCCGCATCCCGTGGCTCTTCGAGGAGGGCACGCCCACCGCCACCCTCGCCGCCGGCGCCGTGATGACCGACCTCCGGGTGCGCTACCGCGGGCAGGTCAAGTACGCCGACGGGCCTATCCGGGTGCGCATGTGGTGCGAGAAGGTCGGTGGCGCGCTCGTGGTGCTCCGCCACCAGGTCCGCGGCCGCCACACCCCGGACGACGCGCCCCCCGCCGTGGACTGCACGGCCACCGTCGCCGCCTTCGACCTGGCCGCCCAGCGCCCCCGCCGCCTGAGTCGGGCCGAGCGCGACTACCTGCGCGAGTTCCTCCACGAGGAACCCGCGTGATCCTCCCCGGGAGCGGCGACGGGGGAGCAGGCGGCGGGGTCGTCGTCCCCGACCCCGCCGACCGCGACGACCTGCGCACCCTCCTGCGCCGCCTGCTGCGACTCGACGAGGCGATGGTCGTGCGCCTCACCGACGGCGGCGCCGCCGACCCGGCCGCCGCTGGTTCGGCCGC
>DUTZ01000120.1 GCA_012841845.1 Actinomycetales bacterium
ACCGCGTCGCCGATCACGGTGTACTCGAAGCGGTCGTCGGCGCCGACGTAGCCCGCGACCACCTCGCCGAAGGAGGCGCCGATCCCGGCGCGGCACCCCGGGACGCGCCGCGGCAACCGGTCCGCGAGGTCCCGGGCGCAGGCCAGCGCCGCCCCGGCGGGGTCGTCGAGGCGGTTGGGGGCGCCGAAGACGACGAGGGCGGCGTCGCCGAGGAACTTGTCGATGACGCCGTCGTGCTCGTCGACCGTCTCCACCACCACCCGGAAGAAGCGGTTGAGCACCTCCACCACCTCGGCGGGGTCGCGGTCCACCGCCATCTCCGTGGAGCCGATGATGTCCACGAACACCACCCCGACCCGGGAGCCGCGGCCGCCGAGCTCGGGGTCGCGCTCCTCGGCCGCCTCGGCCACGGCCCGACCCACGTGCCGGCCGAACAGGTCGCGTAGCCGCTCCCGCTCCTGCAGCCCCTCCGCCATCCGGTTGAAGCCGCTCTGCAGGCGCCCGAGCTCCGAGCCGTCGTAGACCACCACCCGGCGCGACAGCTCGCCCTCCGTGAGGTCCTCCATCGCCCACCGCACGTTGCGGACCGGGGCGAGCAGCGACGCCGCCAGCATCCGGATGAGCAGGTATCCGATGAGCAGGGAGGTGCCGCCCAGGACGAGGATCACCACGGAGAGGCGTTCGGCCGTGATGTCGCGGCCCGCGAGCGTGTAGACCGCGACGATGATGAGACCCAGGATCGGGATGCCGCTGCCGAGCGCCCACATCACGCGCACCCGCGTCATCGCGCCCGCCGAGCGCGAGGTGGGGGCCGCGGCGTCGTGGTCGGACGCGAGCGCCAGCGCGGCGATCGGGCGCAGGCCGAACTCGGCGTAGAGGTAGGCCGCCCCGCACACGACGAGCCCCGAGAAGACGATCGTGAAGCCGACCGGGGCGATGGCGTCCGGGTCGACCAGCCCGTACGCGGTGGTGATGACCACCGCGCCGAGCACCCACAGGAACGCCTGGACCAGCGTGAGCCGCCACGGCACCCGCAGCGCCTTCTTCCGCTCGGCCGGGGTGGGCTCGCGGGCCTCGAGCGACCAGCGCAGCTCCCGCCGCGCGGCCAGCCCCGCCCACAGGGCGCCGACGACGGTCGCCGCGGTCACGTACACCGGGGCGACGATCGCCGTGGGCACGACGAACCGCGCGGTGAGCAGGAACGGACCCGGGAGGACGAAGAAGACGAGCGTGGTGGAGATCGCCACACCCACGAGGTTGGAGGCCAGCAGCGAGACCACCAGCAGGGCCTGGACCCGCAGGCTCCGCCGGCGCGGTGACTCCCCCGTCCGGCCGAGCAGCACCGACCCGAGGTCCGGGCGGCGCAGGAAGGACAGGTCGAGGCGCACGGCTCCGATCGTGCCATCTGCGTCACACCCGGTCCGCGGGAATGGGGCCGGAGCCCGGCCGGGGCGTAGGGTGGACGGGTCGGCCCGCACCACGCTTGCCTGAAGGCCGACCTGGTAGTCGACCTCCCCGTGGTCGCGCACCGGACGGGTCGCCTCCGCGACCCGCACCCGCGAGCGCGCCGGGCAAGACGCACCATCCGACCCGTAGTACGGAGCACCCTTCCTTGTCTCGTTCCTTCGCCGACCTCGGCGTCCCGTCCCCCCTGCTCGACGTCCTCTCGGGCGCCGGCATCGTCTCCCCCACCCCCATCCAGGCCGCCACGCTGCCCGACGCGCTGGCCGGCCGCGACGTCCTCGGCCGCGGCCGCACCGGCTCCGGCAAGACCTACGCGTTTTGCCTGCCGCTCGTCGCGCGCCTCGCCGCCTCGGGCACCCGCCGCACCGCGGGCGCCCCGCGCGGGCTCATCCTGGCGCCCACCCGCGAGCTCGCCCGGCAGATCGACGAGACCCTCGCCCCGCTCGCGCAGGCCATGGGGATGCGCACCACCGTGATCTTCGGCGGCGTCTCGCAGGGCCGGCAGGTCTCCGCGCTCGAGCGCGGCGTCGACATCGTGGTGGCCTGCCCCGGCCGGCTCGAGGACCTCATCGGGCAGAAGCACTGCCGGCTCGACGCGGTCGAGGTGAGCGTCCTCGACGAGGCCGACCACATGGCCGACCTCGGCTTCCTGCCCGGCGTCACGCGCCTGCTCGACGCCACCCCCCGGGGCGCGCAGCGCCTGCTGTTCTCCGCGACCCTCGACGGCGGCGTGGGGACGTTGGTGCGGAAGTTCCTCGTGGAGCCCGTCGAGCACAGCGTCGACGACGGCACCGCCACCCCCGGACCGACCGCCCACCACGTGGTGCGCGTGGAGTCCGACGACCGCGTCCGTGCCCTGGCCGACCTCGCCGGCTCGAGCCCCCGCACGGTGGTGTTCACCCGGACCAAGCACGGCGCCAAGCGGCTGGCCAAGCAGCTCACGAGCCGCGGTGTGACCAGCGTGGACCTGCACGGCAACCTGTCGCAGAACGCGCGGGTGCGCAACCTCGAGGCCTTCTCCTCGGGCGACGCCACCGCGCTCGTGGCCACCGACATCGCCGCCCGCGGCATCCACGTGGACGACGTGGGCCTGGTCGTCCACGCCGACCCGCCGGCCGAGCACAAGGCGTACGTCCACCGCTCCGGCCGCACCGCGCGCGCGGGTGCCGTGGGCACGGTCGTCACCGTCGCGACCGCCGACCAGGTCCGCGAGGTGCGGTCCCTGCTGCGCGCCGCGGGCGTGACGGCGGGCGAGATCGTCCTGCCC
>DUTZ01000121.1 GCA_012841845.1 Actinomycetales bacterium
CGCCGCGCTCGCCCCGGAACGCGCCGACGCCGACGTCGTGGCCGCGCTGCGGGCCGCCGAGACCGACCCCGCGGGGCTCACCGACGCCCAGTACCTCGCCCTGGCCACCGCGACCGGCGACGGCCTCGCGGCGGTGGCCGGCCTCGCCGACCGGATCCGCGCCGACGTGGTGGGCGAGACGGTGACCTACGTCGTCAACCGGAACATCAACTTCACCAACATCTGCTACACCGGCTGCCGCTTCTGCGCGTTCGCCCAGCGCAAGGGCGACGCCGACGCGTTCTCGCTCTCCGCCGCCGAGGTCGCGGACCGGGCGTTCGAGGCGCACGTCGCCGGGGCCACCGAGGTGTGCATGCAGGGCGGGATCGACCCCGACCTGCCCGTCACCGGCTACGCCGACCTCGTCCGCGCCGTCCGGGAGCGCGTGCCGTCGATGCACGTCCACGCCTTCAGCCCCATGGAGATCGCCAACGGCACCGCGCGCTCGGGAACCGGCGTGCGGGAGTGGCTCACCGAGCTGCGGGACGCCGGCCTGGGCTCGATCCCCGGGACGGCGGCGGAGATCCTCGACGACGAGGTGCGCTGGGTGCTCACCAAGGGCAAACTCCCCGCCTCCGAATGGATCGACATCGTGACCACCGCCCACGAGGTGGGGCTGCGGTCGAGTTCGACGATGATGTACGGCCACGTCGACACCCCGCGGCACTGGGTGGCGCACCTGCGCACCCTGCGCGGGATCCAGGAGCGCACCGGCGGATTCACCGAGTTCGTGCCGCTGCCGTTCGTCCACCGCAGCGCACCGCTCTACCTCGCCGGGGCGTCCCGTCCCGGGCCGACCCGCGAGGAGAACGTGGCGGTCCACGCGCTCGCGCGGATCATGCTCCACGGGGCGATCGACCACGTGCAGACCAGCTGGGTCAAACTCGGCGTCGCCGGCACCCGCACCATGCTCCGGTCCGGTGCCGACGACCTCGGCGGCACCCTCATGGAGGAGACCATCTCGCGGATGGCCGGGGCCGAGAACGGGTCGGCCAAGACCCCCGCGGAGATCGAGGAGATCGCCACCGGGATCGGGCGTCCGGTCCGGCGGCGGGACACCCTCTACGGGCCCGCGCCGGAGCCGGTCGGCGTGACCGTCGTCACATAGCGCGGCGGCGGCCGGACCGCACTGCGCGAACGCGCCGTGGGTGACCTACGATGCAACACATACCGCTACGAGGAAGGTGGCAGACGTGACCTACACGATCGCCGAGCCGTGCGTCGACGTCATGGACAAGTCCTGCGTCGAGGAGTGCCCCGTCGATTGCATCTACGAGGGCGGCCGGATGCTGTATATCCACCCCGACGAGTGCGTGGACTGCGGCGCGTGCGAGCCGGTCTGCCCCGTGGAGGCCATCTTCTACGAGGATGACGTCCCGGACGAGTGGACCGAGTACAACAAGGCCAACGCCGACTTCTTCGTGGAGCTCGGCTCTCCCGGCGGCGCCGCCAAGGTGGGCAAGGTCGACTTCGACGTGCCCATGGTCAAGGCGCTGCCGCCCATGAACGAGGACTGATCCCGGTGGCCGGTCGCCCGGAGCGCCGCGCTCCCGGGCGCCGGCTCCCCGTGTTCCCCTGGGACACCCTGGCCGCCGCCCGCGATCGGGCGGCGGCCCACCCGTCCGGGCTGGTCGACCTCACCGTCGGCAGCCCCGTCGACCCCGTCGCGCCCGTCCTGCGCGAGGCGCTCGCCTCGGTCGCCGACCGCCCGGGGTACCCCACCACGATCGGCACGCCGGAGCTCCGCGCGGCCATGGTCTCCTCCCTCGCGCGCCGCTACGGCGTAAGCGGCCTCGACGAGTCCGGCGTGCTGCCCGTGATCGGCACCAAGGAACTCGTCGCGGGCCTGCCCTTCCAGCTGGGCGTGGGCGAGGGCCACACCGTCGTGATCCCGGAGGTCGCGTACCCCACCTACGAGGTGGGCGCGCTCGTCGCCGGCGCGTCGATCGTCCGCGCGGACTCGCTCACCCAGCTCGGCCCGTCGAGCCCCACGCTGCTGCTGCTCAACTCGCCCTCGAATCCGACCGGCAAGGTCCTCGGCGTGGACCACCTGCGCAAGGTCGTGGGCTGGGCCCGGGAGCGCGGCGTCATCGTGGCCTCCGACGAGTGCTACCTCGGCCTGGTCTGGGAGGGGGAGGCGCCGTCGATCCTCGACCCGCGGGTCTGCGACGGCGACCACACCGGCCTGCTCGCCCTGCATTCGCTGTCCAAGACGTCGAGCCTGGCGTCCTACCGGGCCGGCTTCGTCGCCGGCGACCCGGCGCTCGTCGCCGAGCTCCTCACGTACCGCAAGCACGCCGGCCTGATGGTCCCGCTGCCGGTCCAGGCCGCCATGACCGCCGCCCTCGACGACGACGCGCACGAGTCCGCCCAGCGCGAGCGGTACCGGGCTCGCCGGGACGTCCTCAAGCCCGCCGTCGAGGCCGCCGGCTTCCGCATCGACGACTCCGAGGCGGGCCTGTATCTCTGGGCCACGCGCGACGAGCCCTGCCGGGACACGGTCGCGTGGTTCGCCGAGCGGGGCATGCTCGTTGCGCC
>DUTZ01000122.1 GCA_012841845.1 Actinomycetales bacterium
CCCCAGCGTTCGTGCCGAGTTCGAGACATCACCCCTAGCCACCACGCAGATTCCGCCCCAAGGGCGACAGGATGAACGATCAGAGTGCATGAAAGCATAATGCCTAGTCAAAGGCACATCGGCGTCGAGGCGACAGGACTCGAACCTGCGGCAAGTGACGTGCGTAACCCCCCACTGACAAGGGACGATGCAGTGCCCCCTTAGGCCCCGGGCACCACTTGGGGCTTATCCGGGGCACCAGAAATGGTCGCCGACCTGTCGCCCCCAGCCCCGTCCTGACAAGGCCTTCCGCGCACCCCAGAGACGGCGTCGATCGGCGGGGTCACGTGGGCGGCGCTGCCCACCACCGCGCCTAGACGATCGATGCACACGACAGTCACCGCGATGTCAGCCCGGCGAAGCAACCGCACCACTTCACGCCGGGCGGCGGCGGCCACCGCATCGCCCAAGGCGACGCCGGCGTCGCGACACACCTCGACTGCACCGAGGACGGTTGACGCCTCCCGCACGGCGGTGACGACTCGCTCCCCCGCCCCCACCTCCCGCGCGAGCGCGGCCAACTGGTCGTGGTCCGTGGCCGAACGCGCCGAGTGCAGGTCCAGGTGCCCTTGGGCGAGCTTGGCGAGCTTGGCCACGCCGCCCACGATCGTCAGGCGGGGCACGGGGTGCGTGCGCAGGTACTTGAGCACGGCGCCGGCGAAGTCGCCCATGTCCAGCAGCGCCACGTCCGGCAGCCCGAGTGCCTGGCGGGCCACGCTCTCCGAGGTCGAGCCGGTGCAGGCCGCGACATGGGTCTGTCCGGTCGCCCTCGCGACGTCGATGCCGCGTCGGATGCTGTCGATCCACGCCGAGCAGGAGTAGGGCACCACGACCCCGGTGGTGCCCAGGACGGACAGTCCGCCCAACACGCCGATCCTCGCGTTCAGGGTGTGTCGGGCCAGCTCTTCCCCGTCGTCTATGGCGACCTGCACGACGACGTCGCCCACCTCGCGGCCCAGGGCGGACGCCGCGGCCGCCAGGTTGTCGGTGATCTGGGTCCGGGGGCCCGGGTTGATGGCCGGCTCGCCGATCGCCAACGGTAGGCCGGGCAGGGTGACGGTGCCGACGCCCGGACCGGCGGCGAAGACGATCCCCGAGCCGGGGGCGCCCAGGCGCACGGTGGCCCGGACGACGGCGCCGTGGGTCACGTCCGGGTCGTCGCCGGCGTCCTTGGTGACAGCGGCCATGGCCGCGACGACGGCGTCCCCCTCGCGGTCGAGCCGTTCCGCGGTGAGGGCGAACGCCGGCGTCCGCCCGAGGGGGAGTTCGATCGTCACGGGGTCGGGGAATTCGCCGGTGACGAGGGCCACCCAGGCGGCCCGGGCGGCGGCGGTGGCGCAGGCGCCGGTCGTCCACCCCGGCCTCAGTCGCGAGGATTCCAGTTGGCCGGCGCGTCCCCCCGCTCGGTCAGCCACGCGCGTCGTTGGTCGTCTCCGCGGTGCTGGCGATGGCGTTGACGGCCGCCACCGTCACCGCGGACCCGCCCCGGCGTCCGTGCAACGTCAGGAACTCCAGCCCGAGGTCGTTGTCGGCGAGCGCCCGCTTCGACTCGGCGGCTCCCACGAAGCCGACCGGGATGCCGATGATCCCGGCGGGACGATCTCCGGTCTCGGCGAGCACCTCCAGCAGGTGGAACAGCGCGGTGGGTGCGTTGCCGATGGCCACGACGGCGCCGGCCAGCCGCGGCCGCCACAGCTCGACCGCTGCGGCCGACTTGGTCGTGCCGAGCTCCCGGGCCAGCTCAGCAACCTCAGGTTCCCCGAGGTGGCACACCACGTCGTTGTCGCGCGGGAGGCGCGACCGGATGATGCCGGTGGCGGTCATCGTGGAGTCG
>DUTZ01000123.1 GCA_012841845.1 Actinomycetales bacterium
CCCCATCGCCCGCGCGATCGCCGCCGGCGCCCGCGAGCGCGTGGGCGACCTGCCCGCCGTGCGCGACTTCCGGAACCACGAGGGGCTCGGCGTCTCCGGGCACGTGACCGGCGCGGGTGACGACGACGAGGTCGGCCCGGTCGCCGTCGGCCGGCCCGCCTTCCTGGCCGAGCGCTCCATGCCGCTTCCGGAGGAGCTGCGGTCCGCCTTCGACGCCGCCGGCGAGCGCGGCCAGACCGCCGTCGCCGTGGGCTGGGGCGGCCGCGCCCGCGGCGTGCTCGTGGTGGCCGACGAGATCAAGCCGACCTCCGCCGAGGCGATCCGCCGCTTCCGAGACCTGGGGCTCACGCCCATCCTGCTCACCGGCGACAACGCGAAGGTCGCCGCCGCCGTCGCGCGCGAGGTGGGCATCGATCCGGACCCGTCAGCGGGCGCGGTGATCGCCGAGACCGTCATCGCCGAGGTCATGCCCGCGGACAAGGTGGACGTGGTGGCGCGGCTGCAGTCCGAGGGGCGCGTGGTGGCGATGGTCGGCGACGGCGTCAACGACGCCGCGGCCCTGGCCACCGCCGACCTGGGCCTGGCGATCGGCACCGGCACCGACGCCGCGATCGAGGCCTCCGACCTCACCCTGGTCCGCGGGGACCTGCGCGTGGCCGCGGACGCGATCCGCCTCTCGCGGCGCACGCTGGGCACCATCAAGGGCAACCTCTTCTGGGCGTTCGCCTACAACGTGGCCGCCCTCCCGCTGGCCGCGGCGGGGATGCTCAACCCGATGATCGCCGGCGCCGCCATGGCGTTCTCCTCGGTCTTCGTGGTGAGCAACAGCCTCCGGCTGCGGAGGTTCCGCGCCGCGGCGTGAGCGCGCTCAGCTCCGCAGGTGCCACTCGCCGAGCAGGTAGTTCTCGGTGAGCTTGAGGTCGAGGAACTGCGGTGCGTGCCGGCCCACCTCGAGCATGCCCAGCGGGAAGCGCAGCGGCCCGCCGAACATGCGGACCGGGTTGGTGACGTGGGACCGGCGGGCGTAGACCTCCTCGACGATCCCGTCGAACCGCCGCGAGCCCGCCACCGCGAGGTCGGTGACGACGTTGCGCGTGTAGCTCCACAGCGGGTGGAGGCGCATCGCCTTGGGGGTGTGCCGGCCGTGCCATTCGTACATGAAGTCGTCCCAGCTCAGCCGGCGGTTCTGGCGCAGCAGCGTGAGCAGCACGACGCCGCGGGTGCGCGTGCCGTCGGCCCACGTGCGCGTGTAGTCGACGGGCGTGGACTCGTCCGCGCGGTATCCGGCCAGCGTGCCCTCCTCCGCGGCGAGCACCTCGGCCACGCGCGCGCCGCCCTCGCCGTACGTCGAGACCATGAGCAGGTTCTCGGAGCGCAGCGGGATCACCGACGGGCGCGGCTTCGGCTCGTCGGTGACGCCGATCTTGAGCGGGCCCGAGGTGGCCTCGAGCAGTCGGGGGACCAGGCGGTCGTGGACGTCGCGGACGAACGCCTCGCGGGCGCCCGGGCCGTCGCCCGGGCGGGTGAGGAGGTGGATTGTCTTGGCGGCGGGCGTGGTCATGGGGTGGGCTCTCCGTCCGGCGGCGTGGGGGTGGGCGTGGCTGGGAGCCTAGCGATGTGAGACCGGTTGACTCGCCGGATCGCGTGGGTACGGTGGCCCCCACGACGCCACGAGGAGGTCCGACATGACCGAGAGGTACGCGCCCGTCCACCGCCGCCTGCGCGGCGGCACCACGATCGTCGCCCTGTCCGCCGCGGCCCTGCTCGCGGCCTCCTGCGCGACCGGGGACGGTGACGACGGCGAGGGCGGCACCGCCGCCGGCGAGGCGACCACCGTGACCACCACCGAGACGTCCGACGAGGGGGCCGGCGCCGAGGGCACGACCTTCGCGACCGCCGACCTCGCCGACCCCGAGGGCGAGTCGCGCGGCACCGTGCAGTTCTCCGAGACCGACGGCGGCACGCTCGTCACGGTGGAGGCCAGCGGCCTGGAGCCGGGCTTCCACGGGCTGCACATCCACACCACGGGCCTGTGTGAGCCGGACAGCGAGGATCCGGAGGAGCCGGGCGAGACCGGCGCGTTTCTCTCGGCGGGTGGCCACCTGGCCGGGCCCGACGGCGAGGCCGGCCACCCCGAGCACGCGGGCGACCTGCCGCCGCTGTACGTCTCGGGCGACGGCACCGCGCGGATCTCCACGCTCACCGACCGGCTCGACCGCGACCTGCTCCTCGACGAGGACGGCTCCGCGGTGATGGTCCACGAGGACTCGGACAACCTCGCCAACATCCCGGAGCGCTACGCGCCGGAGGGGGCCGACGAGGAGACCCTCAACGCCGGCGACGGCGGCAGCCGCATCGCCTGCGGCGTGGTGACCGAGCAGCAGTAGGCCCGGCCCCGCCCTCTACTTCTGTCGCGGCATGCGGCCCATCGCGTAGAACTCGGCGTTGGGTCGCATGTCCGTGGCGTTGGCCAGGCGGTTGCTCAGCCCGAACAGGGCGGTGATCGCGGCGATGTCCCACGCGTCCTCGTCGTCGAGCCCGTGCTCGTGCAGGGCGGCGAAGTCGGCGTCGCCCAGCTCGTCCGAGCGCAGGTTGACCTTGGTGGCGAAGTCGCAGATCGCCCGCTCCCGCGGCGTGAGCTCGGCCTTGTGGTGGCTCACCGCGACCTGGTCCGCGATGTAGGGGTCCTTCTTGACGATCCGCAGGATCGCGCCGTGCGCCACCACGCAGAACTGGCAGTTGTTCTGCCCGGAGATGGTCACGATGATCATCTCCTTGTCCGCCTTGGACATGTTGGAGCCCTCGCGCTCCATGAGCGCGTCGTGGTAGGCGAAGAACGCGCGCCACTCGGCCGGGCGGCGGCCGAACATCAGGAAGACCTCGGGGACGAAGCCGGCCTTCTCCTGCTCGGCGAGGATGCGCTCGCGCAGGTCCTCGGGCAGGTCGGCGAGCTCGGCGACGGGGTAACGGTCGGACATGCGGCACTCCAGGGTCGGGGTGTGAGGGTGACCACAGGCTAGGTCCGCCCGCCGCCCGGCGGGTCAGGACGGGCGCGCGTCCCCCCACGTGTGCACGCGCTCGATCTCCACCCACGCGTCCACGCGGGCCCGCTCCCGGTTGTGGTACCGCTCCAGGCCGTAGTGCCGGGCGAGGGCGTCGATGCCGGTCAGGTCCGGGTCGTCGGCGATCTCCACCACCCGGCCCCGGACGCTGACGTGGGTGTACCAGTCGCCGGCCGCCAGCACGGTGAGTGCGACCCGCGGGTCGCGGCGCAGGTGCTGCAGCCGCACGCGACCGGCGTCGAGGTTGAGGTGGATCCGGTCGTCGACCAGGCGGTACCAGGTGGCGACGGTGACGGGCGCGCCGTCGCGGCGCAGCGTGGCCATCACCGCCGGGTTGGGCGCCACGAGCAGGGCGCGGAGGTCGTCGGTCAGCTCGGGGTGGGTCATGCCGCCAGTGTCCCCTCCGCCGCAGGGGTGGCGTAATACCCTAGGGGGTATTACCCTGGGGGTATCACGCCACCGGCAGAAGGGATCACCACCATGCTCCTCGAGCGCATCTACGACACCGACCTGGCCCAGGCGAGCTACTTCATCGGCTGCCAGGCCAAGGGGACCGCGATCGTCGTGGACCCCCGCCGCGACCTCAGCCCGTACTTCGCCCTGGCGGAGCAGCACGGCATGGAGATCACGGCCGTCACCGAGACCCACATCCACGCCGACTACCTCTCCGGCACCCGCGAGCTCGCCGCCGTGACCGGCGCCACCACCTACCTCTCCGCCGAGGGCGGGAAGGACTGGAGCTACGGCTTCGACGGCGAGCCGTTGCGCGACGGCGACACCATCGAGCTCGGCAACATCACGATCACTGCCGTCCACACGCCGGGCCACACGCCCGAGCACCTGATGTTCCTCGTCACCGACGGCGCCTTCGCCGACGAGCCCGGCTACGCCCTCACCGGCGACTTCGTGTTCAGCGGCGACCTCGGCCGCCCCGATCTGCTCGACGAGGCCGCCGGCGGCAAGGACACCCGCTTCGAGGGCGCCAAGCAGCTCTTCGCCAGCCTCAAGCGCAGCTTCCTCACGCTGCCCGACCACGTCCAGATCTTCCCCGCGCACGGCGCCGGCTCGGCCTGCGGCAAGGCGCTCGGCGCCCTGCCCTCGAGCTCGGTGGGCTACGAGCGGAAGTTCGCCTGGTGGGCGAAGTACCTGGACAGCGACGACGAGCAGGGCTTCGTCGACGAGCTACTCGAGGGCCAGCCCGACGCCCCCGCCTACTTCGGGCGGATGAAGCGCGAGAACCGGGACGGCCCCGCCGTGATCGGCTACCCGCTCCCCGAGCTGTCCGAGATGCCCGCCGAGCAGGTGGCCGCCGGGATCGACGCGGGCGACCTCGTCGTCGTCGATCCCCGTCCCGTCGACGAGGTCCACGCCGGCACCGTCGCGGGGGCCGTCAACCTCCCCGCCGGCCAGGCCGCCACCTACGCCGGTTGGGCCCTCGACCCCGAGCGGGACCGGCGCGGGCTCGTCATGCTCGCCGCCGACGCCGAGCAGGCCGAGGAGCTGCGCGCCCACGTCATGCGCGTCGGCATCGACACCACCGCCGGGTACGTGACCTCCACCGACGGGCTGCCGGCCTTCACCCCGGCCACCGTCGCGCCCGGTGACCTCGACGGCCTCGAGCACGCGATGCTGCTCGACGTCCGCGCCGCCTCCGAGTACGCCGACGGCCACCTGCCCGGGGCCACGCAGCTGCACGGCGGGCGCGTGATGTGGAACCGCGACCGGCTGCCGGAGTCCGGCACGATCGTCACCTACTGCAAGTCCGGCGCCCGCAGCTCGGTGGTGGCCAGCGCGATGCGTAGCGCCGGCTACGACGTCACCGAGCTCGAGGGCAGCTACCTGGCCTGGGAGGACGCGGGACTGCCCACCGAGAAGTGAGGCCGGCGGCGGCGGGCCGCGGGGACGGCGTGGGAGTAGCGTTCCCCCCATGACCACACGCGCAGGGGGCTCCCGGACCGAGCGCCTCGACGGCCTGCCGTTCACCCGCAAGCACCGCAAGCTCCTCGTGGGCTCCGGCGTGGGCTGGGCCCTGGACGCCATGGACGTCGGCCTCATCTCCTTCGTCATGGCCGCCCTGGCCGTCCACTGGGCGCTCACCCCCACCGAGCTGTCCTGGATCGGGTCGATCGGCTTCGCGGGCATGGCGATCGGCGCCGCGCTCGGCGGGCTGCTCGCCGACCGCTTCGGCCGCCGCCAGGTCTTCGCCGCCACGCTGCTCGTCTACGGCCTGGCCACCGGCGCCGCCGCGCTGTCCACCGGCGTCGCGATGCTCATCGTCCTGCGGTTCGTCGTGGGCCTGGGGCTCGGCGCCGAGCTGCCCGTCGCCTCCACCCTGGTGAGCGAGTTCGCGCCGCGCCGGATCCGCGGCCGGGTCGTGGTGATCCTCGAGGGCTTCTGGGCCGTGGGCTGGATCATGGCCGCCGTCGTGGGCTACGCCGTGGTGCCCACCGGCGACGACGGGTGGCGCTGGGCCCTGGCGATCGGCCTCGTCCCGGCCGCCTACGCCCTCGTCATCCGCTACGGACTGCCCGAGTCCGTGCGCTACCTCGAATCCCGCGGCCGGCACGACGAGGCCGAGCGGATCGTCCGCGACTTCGAGGCCTCCGCCGGCGTCGACCCCGCCGCCGCGGCCGAGCCCGCGACCG
>DUTZ01000124.1 GCA_012841845.1 Actinomycetales bacterium
CCGCGGGGGAGCCAGCATCGCAGCGGCATCCGTGGCGGGGACCGCCGAGGCGAGCAGGCGGTAGGTGCCGTCGGGCGGCAGGCCGAGCAGGACCGGCCCCGCGCCCCGGCGCCGGTTGCCGGAGACGGGTGCGGCGCTGGCGACACCGCCGGGGTAGAAGCCCACGTAGACGTCCAGGTCGTCGCCGAGCCCCTCCGCCACCTCCACGATCACCTGGACCGTCGGTCCCGGTGGCGGCGCGGGCGTCGTGACGGCGCCCGGGCCGGCGAGCCAGTCCTCGACCGGGCCGCGCAGCCCGGCGAAGGCGGAGGGGCTCACCCCGACCTCGGTGCGGAAGCGGCGCGAGAAGGTCCCCAGCGAGCTGAAGCCCGACTCATGGCACGCCTCGGTGACGGACGCGCCGGCGAGCAGCAGGTCCTTGGCCAGCTCGAAGCGTCGCGCGGTGATCGTGGCCCCGAGTCCGGCCCCGGTCTCGCGCTCGAACAGCCGCATGAGGTGGAAGGGGCTGTAGCCGACCGCCTCGGCGACGGCGTCGACGCCGTCGAGCTCCGTGAGGTGCGCGGCGATGAGCCCGCCCACCCGGTCGGCCACCCGCGCGCCGTGGGCGGACGTCGCGGTCCACGGCGAACCCGCCGGGTCTGCTGCGCCCATGCCCTAGACGGTAGGCGCCCGGGCCGACATCCGTAAGGGCATAAAGAGTAGGACCCCGGATCGTCTGACGATCCGGGGTCCATCTACTGTCTCGACACAGTGTGCGCGAGGGGGGACTTGAACCCCCACGTCCGTTAATAGGACACTAGCACCTCAAGCTAGCGCGTCTGCCATTCCGCCACTCGCGCTCGCACTACTGCTTCCGCCGGTTTCCCGGCTTGGTCGTGCGAGGAATGACACTAGCGGATCGCCGATCCCGGGGCCAAATCGGCCCCCGCGCACCGGACGCGCCCGGGGTTCATCGCTGGTAGACAGGGACGTGACCGGTACGAGACGACGCCTGAGAACCCCAGGAGGAACGATGACCGACTTCCGTGTCCCCAACCCGTACGACGCCCTTCCCGACCTGCCGGCGCTCGAGGTGTCGAGCGAGTCGTTCGCCGAGGGCGCCACGCTCAGCGCCCCGCAGCTCGGCGGCAAGATGGGCGTCGAGGGCGGCGAGGACAAGTCCCCGCAGGTGAGCTGGTCCGCCGGCCCGGAGGGCACCAAGACCTACGTCGTCACCGTCTTCGACCCGGACGCCCCCACCGCGTCGGGCTTCTGGCACTGGTCGGTGGCCAACATCCCGGCCGACGTCACCTCGCTGCCCGAGGGGGCCTGCACCGGCGACGACTGCTCCGGGCTGCCCGACGGCGCGGTGGTCGTGCGCAACGACGCCGGCTTCAAGGGCTTCGTGGGCGCCGCCCCGCCGGAGGGCCACGGCCCGCACCGGTACATCCTCGCCGTCCACGCCGTGGGCGACGAGATCGGGCTGGACGAGGACGCCTCGTGCGCGTTCGTCGGCTTCAACCTCTTCGGCCAGGGCCTGGCCCGCGGCACCACCACGGCGCTCTTCGAGCAGTGAGCCGGTAACGGTCCCGGTCGGCCGGGGCCGGCCGCGGCCGGGGGTCAGCGCACGGCGGACCCGACGGCGTCGGAGAGGGAGGAGAACCCGCCCTGCCGGAGCCGTCGGGCCACCAGCCGGTTGGTGTCGCGGATGAGGCCGGTGCCCGCGTAGATGAACCCGGTGTAGGTCTGCACGAGGTTCGCGCCGTGCGTGAGGCGCTCCCACACGTCCTCGGCGGTCTCGACGCCGCCCACCGAGATGATCACCAGTCGGCCGCCCGCCCGGGCGTGGATCCGGGCGAGCACCTCGCGGGAGCGGGCCGCGACGGGCGCGCCGGAGATGCCGCCGGCGCCCAGCGCCTCCACCTCGGCCGCCGGGGTGGCGAGCCCCTCGCGGGAGATCGTCGTGTTGGTGGCCACGATGCCCGCCAGACCCAGGTCGAGCGCCAGGTCGGTGACGGCGTCGACGTCCTCGTCCGACAGGTCCGGCGCGATCTTGACCAGGACCGGGATGGTCGCCACCTCGTCGACCGCCGCGAGGATGGGCCGCAGCGACTCCACCGCCTGGAGGTCGCGGAGGCCCGGCGTGTTGGGGGAGCTGACGTTGACGACGAGGTAGTCGGCCAGGCCCGTGAGCATCGTGGCCGAGGCCACGTAGTCGCGGACGGCGTCCTCCGCGGGGACCACCTTGGTCTTGCCGATGTTGATGCCCACCGGGTCGGCGCTGCGCCGGCGGCGCAGGTTGTTGGCGGCGTTGCCCGCGCCGTGGTTGTTGAAGCCCATCCGGTTGAGGATCGCCCGGTCGGCGACGAGCCGGAACAGGCGCGGCGCGGGGTTGCCCGGCTGCGGCGAGGCCGTGACCGTGCCCACCTCGCTGAACCCGAAGCCGATCGCACCCCACGAGTCCACGGCCGCGGCGTTCTTGTCGAACCCGGCCGCCAGGCCGAGCGGGCCCGGGAAAGAGCGGCCCAGGACGTCCTGCGCGAGGATCGGGTCCCGTGCGCCGAGGACGCGCCGGACGAGCGCGCCGAGCGGCGGGATCAGCGTGAGGAGCTTGAGCACCCCGAACACCACGTGGTGGACGCGCTCCGCGGGAAAGCGGAAGAGCACGGTCTTGAGCAGCGGGTACACGGTCCTCCTCGGGGGACGTGGGTCGTGACGGATCAGCCTTCGGGCTCGTCGAGCGTGGGGCGCAGCAGGTGCAGGCCGGCACCGTCGGCGGAACCCACCACCACGGTGCCCGAGTCGGTGACCACCACCGAGTCAGGCTGGCGGAGCGTCGCCACCTCGGCCCGGCGCGATCCGAAGCCGTCGCCGAGATCGTACGCCTGGAGGGTGTTGGTGCCGGTCGAGGTCATCCACACCACCTCCCGCGAGGCGTCCTCCGCCACGGCCCACGGCGCGTCCGCGACGGGGAACATCTGGTGCAGGCGCACCGGATCGGTCGAGTAGACCAACAGGGCGTCGCCGACCGTGTCGCTCGCCACCACGGAGTCCCCGGCGAACGGGGCGACCACCCCGGCACCCTTACCGGCGCGCAGCAGCGGGCCCGCGGTGTCCTCGGAGAGGTCCACGCTGGCGATCACCGTGTCGGGGCGGCTCAGGGCCGTCACCGACCCGTCGCTGGCCACGGAGAGCAGGTCCACCGAGGTCAGCCCGCGGACGCGGTGCTGCTCGGCGCCCTCGGCGTCGCGCACCACGACCTCGCCGTCGGCGGTGCCGGTGAGCAGGCGGCCGTCGTCCGTGAGCGCCGCCGCGGTCACCGGGCCGAGCCCGGAGATCCGGCGCTCGTCGCCGGTCGGGGGCACCACCACCACGCCGTCGGAGTAGGGCACGACCACGGCGCCGTCCGGTCCCGCCGTGGCCGGCCCGACATCGGCGGGCAGCTCGACGGTGCGGTCCTCGGTCCAGTCGGTCCCCTCGACGTCGCCGATCAGCAGGCGCGCCGGGTCGGCGAGCTGGACCGCCACGCGGTCGCCCGCGGCGACCAGGGCCACCACCTCGCCGTCGACCTCCACGACCTCCCCCTCGTCGGGTTCCGCGGCGGGCGGGGACACGGCGGGCTGCGCGTTGCCCTGCTCGACGGCGTTGTGGTCCTCGAGCTGGCTGGCGGCCTGGGAACAGCCCGTCAGGCCCATCGCGAGCGCGAGCAGCGCGGCGGGCAGGGCGGTGCGGCGGCGGACACGCAGGGTCACGGTGATCCTTTCGACTGCCCGTCATTGTCCACGACGCGGGTCCTCAGGTGGCGCCCAGGTCGGAGCGACTACCCTCTGCCGAGTGAACGCAACGGTCCTCGCCGCCCCCGCCACCGAGGGAATGTCGTGGCTCCAGGTGGTCGTGCTCTCGCTCCTCCAGGGCCTCACCGAGTTCCTGCCCGTGTCCTCGTCGGGGCACCTGCGGATCTTCTCCACCTGGTTCTTCGGCGAGGACGCCGGAGCCTCGTTCACCGCGGTCGTCCAGCTCGGCACCGAGGCCGCGGTGCTCGTCTACTTCTTCACCGACATCGTCCGGATCCTCGTCGCCTGGTTCCGGGGTGTGTTCCGGCCCGAGCACCGCGACGACCCCAACTACCGGCTCGGCTGGTACGTCATCGTGGGCTCGGTCCCCATCGCGATCATCGGCTTCGTGGGCAAGGACCTCATCCGCGACAACCTGCGGAACCTGTGGATCACGGCCGCGGTGCTCATCGGCTTCTCCTTCGTCTTTCTCCTCGCCGAGAAGCTCGGCCGCCAGGACCGCCCCGTCGACGGCAAGTCGCTCGAGGGGCTGACGATGAAGGACGCGGTCGTCATGGGCTTCGCGCAGTGCCTGGCCCTCATCCCCGGGGTGAGCCGCTCGGGCGGCACCATCTCGGCGGGCCTGTTCCTCAACATGTCCCGCGAGGCCGCCGCCCGGTTCTCGTTCCTACTGGCGATCCCCGCCGTGCTCGCCTCCGGCCTGTTCAGCCTGCCCGACGCGTTCGCGCCGTCGTCGGTGGGACAGTCCGCGAGCGGGATCCAGCTCCTCGTGGGCTCGGCCATCGCGTTCGTCGTGGGCTACGCGGCCATCGCCTGGCTCCTGCGCTTCGTCCAGAAGCACTCCCTGGCCTGGTTCGCCGGCTACCGGATCCTGCTGGGCCTGCTCGTCATGGGTCTGCTCGCCACGGGGACCATCCCCGCGTCCTGACGTGGCCCGCGTCCCGGTCGGCCCCCGCCGGTAACCTGCGGGCATGACCGTCATCCTGCTCCGGCACGGCCGCTCCACCGCCAACACGGCGCGGACCCTGGCCGGCCGCACGCCCGGCGTCGGGCTCGACGAGACGGGCCGCGCGCAGGCCGACGCGCTCGTCACCCGGCTCGACGGCCTGCCCGTGGAGGCCCTCGTGCGCTCGCCGCTCCTGCGCTGCCGCGAGACCGTCGAGCCGCTCGCCGCCGCGCTCGGCCTGGAGCCCACGATCGACGAGGGCCTGGTCGAGGTGGACTTCGGCACGTGGACCGGCCGGGTGCTCAGCGAGCTCGCGGAGGAGCACATCTGGTCGGTGGTGCAGCAGCACCCGTCGTCGGCGATCTTCCCCGAGGGCGAGTCCATGGCGCAGATGGCGATCCGCGCCGTGTCCGCCGTCCGGATGCACGACCGGCGGCTCGCCGACGAGGCCGGGCGCGACGTGCTGTGGGTGGCCTGCAGCCACGGCGACGTGATCAAGGCGGTCCTCGCCGACGCGTACGGGATGCACCTGGACCACTTCCAGCGGATCGTCGTGGAACCCGCGTCGGTCTCCGTGGTGCGGTACACGCCGCACCGGCCGTTCGTGCTCCGGGTCAACGACACCGGGGGAGACCTGTCGAGTCTGCGCGGCGAGCCGGCCGGGCACGTGAGCAACGCCACGCCCACCCACGCCGCCTCGGACGCCGTCCCCGGCGGGAACGTACCCTGAGAGATCGCGAGAACCAGGCAGGACCGAGGAGGAGGCGAGCCGGCATGAGCAGGGCGGTGCACGAGTTCCACGACCCCACGCGGTTCATCGTGGGCACGGTCGGGCAGCCCGGCGAGCGCGTCTTCTTTGTCCAGGCCACCGGCGACGGCCGCACCGTCTCGGTGCGGTGCGAGAAGCAGCAGGCGCAGATCCTCTCGGAGAAGATGGGCGCGCTGCTCGACGAGCTCGCGGCCCGCACCGACGCGACCGTGCCGCCGGCCGCGCACACCGTCGAGGACCTCGAGCCGCTCGAGATGCCCGTCGACCCCGAGTTCCAGGTGGGCACCATGGGCCTGGGCTGGGACGGCGAGAAGAACCTCGTGGTGGTGGAACTGCTCGCGATGGACCCCGGCGCCACCGACGAGTCCGTGGTCCTGTCGGATTCCGAGGACGCCCCCGACGCGCTGCGCGTCTTCCTCACCCCCGCCCGCGCGCGGCAGTTCGTCCTGCGCAGCGAGAAGGTGGTCTCCGCCGGCCGCGAGCCGTGCCCGCTGTGCGGGGAGCCCATCGACGCGACCGGGCACCTGTGCGTGCGGCTCAACGGGTTCCGGCCGCGGTCCCGCGGGGAGCTCGTCGAGCTCATCGAACCGTGACCGGTCGCGCGGCCCCGCCCGAGCTCACCGTCCAGGCCCGCATCCCGTCCGGGAGCAACGCCGTCTACCGCTGCGTGGACGCCGACGGCGACGCGTGGGTCTACAAGCCGTCGCTGGGGGAGCGGCCGCTCGCCGACTTCCCGGACGGCACCCTCGCCGCGCGGGAGGTCGCCGCCTACCTCGTGTCCGTGGCGTCGGGCTGGGACCTCGTCCCGGAGACCGTCGCCGTGACCGGCCCCGGTGGGCCCGGGATGGCGCAGCGGTGGATCGACGAGGTGCCCGACGACGAGGCGGGCGGACCCGACCCGGTGGACGTCCACCCGGTGGACGCCGTGCCCGACGGCCGTGTCCCGGTCCTCCGTGGCGAGGGAGCCCGCGGCGAGGACGTGGTGGTGGCCCACGTCGTCGACGAGCGGGTCCGGCGCATCGCGCTGCTCGACCACGTCGTCAACAACGCCGACCGCAAGGGCGGTCACCTCCTCGTGGACACCGACGGGGTGGTGTGGGCGATCGACCACGGCCTGTCGTTCCACGTCCACCCCAAGGTCCGGACCGTGCTGTGGGGGTGGGCGGGCCAGCCGCTGCCGGCCGACGACCTCGAGGGCCTGCGCCGCCTGCGGACCGCCCTGCGGGACGGTGGGACGCTCCGTCTGGGCCTGGCGGACCTGCTGGACCCCGCCGAGATCGACGCCCTCGAGCGCCGGGTGGCGGCCCTCGTCGAGGCCGGCATCTTCCCCGTCCCCGGCCCCGGATACCCCCTGCCCTGGCCGCTGTTCTGACACGCGTCTCTAGACTCGGCCGCATGCACTCGTGGTCCGCGCCCGCCGTCCCCGCCGTCCCCGGCGAGGCCGCGGCACTCCGGCTCTTCGACACGGCGAGCGGCGAGGTCCTGCCCGTGGACGCCGGGCCCGTCGCCCGCATGTACGTGTGCGGGATCACCCCGTACGACACCACGCATCTCGGGCACGCGGCCACCTACCTGGCCTTCGACCTGGCGTACCGCCAGCTCCTCGACGCCGGCCACGAGGTCCACTACGTCCAGAACACCACCGACGTCGACGACCCGCTGTTCGAGCGCGCCGAGCGCGACGGCGTGGACTGGCGTGAGCTGGGCGCGATCGAGACCGACCGGTTCCGGTCCGACATGGAGGCGCTGCGCGTCCTGCCGCCCCGCGACTACGTGGCCGCCACCGAGACGATCGACGAGGTCGTGGAGATGGTGGCCGAGCTCCTCGACCGCGGGCACGCCTACCGCATCGACGAGGTCGTGGACGGCCACGCCGACATCTACTACCGGCACCGCGCCACCGACGACTTCGGCTACGAGTCCGGCTACGACGACGCGGCGATGGCGGCGGCATTCGCCGAGCGCGGCGGCGACCCCGACCGCGCCGGCAAGGAGCACCCCCTGGACGCCCTGCTGTGGCGGATGGAGCGCCCCGGCGAACCGTCGTGGCCCTCGCCGTGGGGGGCCGGCCGCCCCGGCTGGCACATCGAGTGCTCGGCCATCGCCCGCAACCGGCTCGGCATGGGGTTCGACATCCAGGGCGGTGGAAGCGACCTCGCCTTTCCGCACCACGAGTTCTCGGCCGCGCACGCCGAGGCGGCCACGGGCGACGCCCGGTTCGCCCGGCTCTACGTCCACGCGGCGATGATCGGGCTCGACGGGGTCAAGATGAGCAAGTCTCTCGGCAACCTCGTGCGCGTCCAGCAGCTCCGCGAGCAGGGCGTGGACCCGGCGCTCATCCGGCTCGGCCTGTTCGCCGGCCACTACCGCACGGACCGCTCATGGTCCGACGGCGTCCTGGCGGACGCCCGCGACCG
>DUTZ01000125.1 GCA_012841845.1 Actinomycetales bacterium
ATCCGACATGCGGGCCCTGTGCCGCGCGTACCGCCGGTGGGCGATCGAGCACCAGGGCCTCTACGGGCTCATCGTGGGCGAGCCCGCGCCGGGGCCCCGCGGGGACCTGGGCGTGCGCGGGCCGCAGTGGCGCGAGCCGCTGCTGGAGATCGTGGACGCGCTGGTCGACGAGGGGATCTTTCGGGCGGCCGACGTGCACGAGGCGGCCACCGCGATCTGGGCGTCGCTGCACGGGATCGTCTCGCTCGAGCTGAGCGTGTGGCGCGAGTCGCCGAGCGCCGAGCAGTACTTCGAGACCCAGCTCGCCGCGATCCTGCGCTCGTGGACGGCCGGTGATGCGGGCGCCGGGGCCGCGGCGGCGGGCGCGGTGTGAGCACCACGGCGTTCTTCACCCTCGACCCCGGCGGCGCGTACGTCCCCACCCGCTACGCGCGCAGCGCCTGGTCGGACACCATGCTCAACGGCCCGGCGGCGGTGGCGGCCGCGGCGCGCTCGCTCGAACTCCACCACGGGGCCGACGGCTTCCAACCCGCGCGCCTCACCGTCGACCTCTTCGCCCCCGTCGCCCTCGCGCCGCTCACCGTGACCACCGAGGCGGTGCGCGAGGGCAACCGCATCCGCGTGGCCGACGCCCGGGTGGTCCAGGGCGGGGCGACCGTCGCGCGCGCCACGCTGGTGCAGCTCCGCCGCGGTGAGCAGCCGCCCGGCGAGGTGTGGCGCTCCGGCCGGGCGCCCGAGGTCCCGGCCGCCGCGGAGGCCGAGCCACTCGTGGCGGGCTCGCGCCCCTACTTCGGGAGCGACACCGCCCCGGAACCGTGGTCCACCGACATGGGCGCGCAGCAGGGGCCGGGCCGCAAGCGCTTCTGGCACCACCCCCTCGACGTGGTCGACGTCGAGCCGGCCACCCCGTTCCAGCGCGCCGCGATGCTCGCCGAGTCGACGAGCCTCATGACGCACTGGGGCTCGGAGGGCATCGGGTTCATCAACGCCGACCTCACCGTCACACTGGCCCGGCTGCCCCGCTCCGGCGACCTGGGGCTCGAGGCCGACGAGCACCTCAGCGACGCCGGCGTGGCCGTGGGCACCGCCACCCTCTACGACCGCGACGGCGTCTTCGGTGCCGGCACCGTGGTGGCCGTGTCCAACGCGGGTCGCCAGATCGACTTCGCCGCGCGCCGCGCCGGGGGAGGATCGATGCGGACCTCCGACGAAGGGACGCGCGCATGACCGGACGACTCACCCGCGAGCGGATGCTCGACGCACTCGAGGCCCAGGCCGGCCTCGTGCGGTTCGCCCTCACCGACGACGCCGCGGACCTGGCCGCCCGCGTCACCGAGTGCCCCGGCTGGGACGCCCGCGACCTCGTCGTCCACCTGGGCACCGCCAACTGGTGGGGCGGCGCCAACGTTCGCGCCGCCGACCCCGACTCCCGCGCCCGCGGGATGCGCGAGGTCATGGAGTCGGCCCCGCCCGCCACCGAGGGTGCCACCGCCCTGGCCGACTGGTACGCGGGGAAGGCCGAGGAGATGCTCGCGACCTTCGCCGACGCCGACCCCGCCGCGCCCGCCTGGACCTTCTCCGGCCCCGGCGAGGCCGCGTACTGGCTGCGCCGGCAGCTCCACGAGACCGCCGTCCACCGCTGGGACCTCGAGGAGGCGCTCGGTGGCGACGCCGCCACCACCCCGCTGCCGGAGGACGTGGCCGTGGACACGATCGACGAGTTCTGTGGCGCCCTGCGCCCGCTCATGGCGACGGCCAAGGGTGCGCCGCCGGTGACGCTGCGCCTGCGCGCCGTGCTGCACGCCCCGGAGGGGCTGTCCACGGGCGCCGAGCCGGTGGG
>DUTZ01000126.1 GCA_012841845.1 Actinomycetales bacterium
CCGGTCGCCGGGCTCCGGTTCCCGTCCGGGCCCGGGGTCGGCCGGGGGGAGCTCGGTGGTGGCGGCGTCGTCGCGGTCCGCGGGCACGTCCGAGGAGGTCATGCCCGGATGTTAGCCGCGACTGACACACGTTCCCGCAGGTCACCCGGCATGCCCCCGCATTGATGTCCGAGCCGATTGATACGCTCGTCACAAGCCCGACCTCCGGCCCCGGCGCCGGACCCCTCCCGCTCCCCTCGACGGCGCCGGAAAGGAGTCATGAGCCCCGCCCTCTCCTCCCCCGTGCTGGCCCTGGCCGCGGCCGGCCTGGCCATGCTCCTGGCGTGGCCGCTCACGCGGTGGCTCGGCAGGGCGGCGGGGTGGCCGCTCGCGGCGCTCTACCTGCTCGGCGCGGCGTTCCTCGTCCCGGAGCTGGGCAACGTCGCCTCCGGATTCGGTCTGCTGGTCTCGATCCCGTGGGTTCCCGGCCGCGGGTGGACGCTGGACTTCTACGCCGACCCCACGGGCCTGCTCTTCGCGATGCTCGCGCTGGTGATCGGCGCGGTGGTGCTGGCCTACTCCACGGCGTACCTCGGGGAGACCGACGACGAGGGCGGCAGGCTTCAGCACTACGGCTTCTACCAGCTCATGACCCTCTTCACGGTCTCGATGGTGGGCCTGGTCCTCACGGACTCGCTACTGTTGCTGTTCGTCTGTTGGGAACTCACGTCGCTGGCGTCGTTCGCGCTCATCGCCAACTCGGGCCGGTCGGCGTACGGCTCGGCCATGCGGACGCTGCTCGTGACGTTCGTCGGCGGGCTCGTCCTCCTCGCCGCCGTGGTGGCGATCTGGCTGCGGACGGGCACCACCTCGATCTCGGAGGTCCTTGCACACGAGGTGTGGGCCACCGACCCGGGCTTCACCACCGCGATGGCCGTGCTCGTGGCCGTGGCCGCGTTCACCAAGTCGGCCCAGTTCCCATTCCACTTCTGGCTGCCCGACGCGATGGCCGCCATCACCCCGGTGAGCGCGTACCTGCACGCCGCGGCGGTGGTCAAGGCCGGCATCTTCCTGCTCATGCGCTTCTCGCCGGCGTTCCACGACGTGCCGGTGTGGAACGCCCTGCTCGTGTCGGTGGGCATGGCCACGGCGATCATGGCCGCGCTGTTCGCGCTGCAGAAGACCGACCTCAAGCAGCTCATGGCCTACTCCACGGTGAGCCAGCTCGGCTGGATCGTCGCCGCGATCGGCGTGGGCACGCAGGCCGCGCTCGCCGCCGCCGCGCTGCACACCCTGGCCCACGCGCTGTTCAAGTCCGGGCTGTTCATGCTCATCGGCGTGGTGGACCACGAGGCCGGCTCGCGCGACATCCGCCGTCTCGGCCCGCTGTGGCGGCGCATGCCGTTCAGCTTCGGCGCCACCGTGCTCGGCGCGGCCGCGATGGCCGGCATCCCGCCCACGCTCGGGTTCGTCTCCAAGGAGTCGATGCTCATCTCGTTCGGCGACGTGGCGAGCGGTGGCCGCGCGGCCGTCGTCGCCCTGCTCGCCGCGGCCGTCGCGGGCGCGATCCTCACGTTCCTCTACTGCGCCCGCATCGTCATGGGCGCCTTCCTCGGCCTGTACTCCGACCGCACCGACGTCTCCGGTGTCCACGAGGCGCCGGTGCGGCTCTGGCTGCCCGCCGCCCTGCCGGCCGTCATCGGCCTGCCGCTCGCCTTCGTCTCCGGAGTGCTCGACGTGCCGATGTCCGCGGTCGCGCAGGCCGCGGCCGGTCCCGGCGGGTGGCCACCCGTGCGCGAGGGTGGAGTAGCCGAGTACACCTCGGTGCCGTTTGCGGGTTCCGTCGAGGACATGCCCTACACCGCTCATTTCGTCCTCTGGCACGGGTTCACGCTCGAGCTCGGGCTCACCGCGCTCATCCTGGTGGTCGGCGCGCTGCTCGTGTGGCAACGCCGCCACGTCGACCGGGTCCTGGACCGCGAGCTGCTGCCGTTCTCCGGCGCGTCCGCGCTCGAGGGGCTCACCGGCGCCGCGTTCCGCGGCGGCCGCGCCCTGGTCCGGCCCACCGCCTCGGACTCTCCCGCCCGGCACGCCGGGGCGCTGCTCGCCACGATGAGCGCGTACACGCTCGGCGTGGGCGGCTGGGCCCTGGCCACCGGCGCCGAGTGGCCGGAGCGGATCGGGAACCTCGAGCGGACGGTCGACGTGGTGATGCTGATCGTCATCGTCGTCGCCGTCGCCGGGCTGGCCGCCGCGCCCTCGCGCATCGCGGCCGTCGTGCTGCTCTCGGCGGTGGGCATCGCCACCACCATCCAGATCTTCGCCCTCGGCGCCCCCGACGTGGGCCTCACCCAGCTGCTCGTCGAGGCGCTCACGATCATCGTGTTCATGCTCGTGCTGCGCCGGCTGCCGGGGACGTTCGTCAAGCCGTCGCGGCGCCGCCGCACCGCGGCGATCGTGCTCGGCGTGGTCTCCGGCCTCGCCGCCACCGCCGGCGTGCTCGCCTTCACCGGCCGCCGCGAGCGCTCGCCCATCGGGATGTACCTGCTGGAGAACGGCGCGGAGATCACCGGCGGCTACAACGTCGTCAACACGATCCTCGTGGAGTTCCGCGCACTCGACACCTTCGGCGAGGTGGCCGTGCTCGGCGTGGCCGGTATCGCGATCCTCGCCGTCCTCGGCTCCGTCCGCGCCGCCCAGCGCGACCCGGAGGAGGACGCCACCGTCGCCCGCCCCCTGTGGGTCCCGGACCGCAGCGGGCCGGCCGGCGCCGCGCTCGAGGACGCCACCCGCAACACCGCGCCGCTGCGGCTGCTCGCCCGCGGCGTCGCCCCGGTCCTCGTGGTGGTGTCGATCTACCTGCTGTGGCGCGGCCACAACGAGCCCGGCGGCGGCTTCATCGGCGCCCTCGTCGCGGCGGCCGCCGTGGCGCTGATCTACCTGTCCCGCGAGTCCGACACCCCGGTGAGCAGGCCCTCGACGCCGGTCACCCTCATCGGCGGCGGACTGCTCGTCGCCGGTCTCACCGGCGTGGGCGGCTACGCGCTCGGGGCGTTCCTCGAGCCCGCCCACTTCTACGTCGCAGGCCAGCACCTCACCACCGCGCTGCTGTTCGACCTGGGCGTGTTCGCCGGCGTCCTCGGCCTGGTGATGACCGCCTTCAACACCCTCGGCACCGGGCGCCTGCGCCGCTTCCTCGAGGGCGCCGGCGCCGCCGAGGCCCGGGACGAGGCTGAGGCCCGGGACGAGAACGCCCAGGCCGAGCGCGAGCAGGAGCAGGCCGAGCGCGAGGGGGCCGAGTCATGACCCTGGCCCTGCTCATCGGCGTCCTCGTGGGCGGCGGCGTCTACCTCATGATGCAGCGCGGCATGGTCCGCGTCGTCTTCGGCCTCACCCTGGTGAGCCACGCCGTCAACCTGATCCTGCTGGTCGCGGGCGTGTCCGCGTGGCGCACCGAGCCGCTCACCGACGTCAACGATCCGGCCGTCGCCGCCGACCCGCTGCCCCAGGCGTTCGTGCTCACGGCGATCGTCATCATGCTCGCCGTCACCGTCTTCATGCTCTCCCTGGCCGTGGTGGGTCGCGACGACGACACCCACCACACCCCCGAGACCGGAGAGGAGCACGACCGGTGATCGCCCAGCTGCTCCCGCTGCTCGCCGCCGTCCCCGTCATGGCCGCCGCGCTCACCGCGATCCTGCCGTGGCGCCTGCCCGGCCGTGCGCTCGCGCTCGCCGTCCCCGCGATCACCGCGGCCACCGGCCTCGGCCTGCTCGCGCACCACCGCACGACGCCCGTCGAGGTGGCGCACGTCGGCGGGTTCCTGCCCGGCGTCGCGATCCCCATCGTCTCCGACGCGTTCACCGCGATCATGCTCGTCGCGACCGGCGTCGTGGCGACGCTCGCCCTGCTTTTCGCCGACCTCACCGGCGAATTCGCGCGCAGCCGCTACTTCGCGCCGCTCGCCCTGCTGCTGCTCGCCGGCGCCAACGGGGCGCTGCTCACCGGAGACCTGTTCAACCTGTTCGTCTTCGTGGAGGTCATGCTCCTGCCGTCGTACGCGCTCATCGCCATGACCGGCGGCTGGCGCCGGCTGGGGATCGGACGGCTCTTCGTCGTCGTCAACCTCCTCACCTCCACCCTCCTCCTCGCCGGGGTGGGCTTCGTCTACGCCACCGCCGGCGCCGTCAACATCGCGGCCCTCGCCGGGGCCGCCACCGAGGACGGGCGGGTGGCCGCCGCGCTCGGCGTGGTGATCATGGCGCTGTGCATCAAGGCCGGCGCCGTGCCCGTCCACGGCTGGCTGCCCCGCTCCTACCCGGGCACCTCGGCCGGGGTCATGGCGCTGTTCTCCGCGCTGCACACCAAGGTCGCGCTGTACGCGGTGATCCGGATCTGGGCCACCGCCTTCGACCTCGACCCCGCGTGGGGGCGCGTCCTGCTCGTGGTCGCGCTCGTCACCGTGATGTGGGGCGCGATCGCCTCGGTCGCGCCGACCCTCGGGCGCGAGGTCCTGGCCTGGCAGATGGTCTCCGGCGTCGGCGTCATCCTCGCCGCGCTCACGGTGGCCCCGCCCGTCGGGGAGGCCGGCGGCGGCGCCGGGCCGGGCGGCGCGATCGTCTACATGGTCCACCACATGGTCACCATCGGCGCGCTCGTCATGCTGCTCGGCGCCGCGGAACACGTGTACGGCACCGGCCGCCTCGACCGGCTGTCCGGCCTGTGGCACCGCGAGCGGCCGCTGGCGGTGCTGCTCGTCGTCGCGATCGCCGCGCTCGTCGGGCTTCCGCCCACCTCCGGCCTCACCGGCAAGCTCGAGGTGCTCCTGGCGTCCGTGGCGACCGGCGGCGGCTGGGGCGTGGCGACGATCGTCGTGGTCCTGGTCGGCTCCCTCGTGGGGCTCGTCGCCATGATCCGCCTGTGGCGCGAGGCCATGTGGGGTGCCCCCATGACCCGGTACCGGCCGCTGGACGCCGAGGGGCGGCGCACCGGGTGGACCGGGCTCGACGACGAGGTGCGCGTCCCCGCCCGACTGCTCCTGCCGGCCGGGCTCCTCTGCGCCCTGTCCGTGGCCCTGTTCCTCGGCTACGGGGCCGTCGCCCCCGAGGTCGACCGTGCGGTGGCCGGACTCATCGACACCAGCGGCTACGTCGACGCCGTGCTCGGCGGCGGCGGAGCCGGCGGGGGCGAGGCGCTCACCGAGACGACCGTCGGAGGTGCGCGATGACCGGGCAGGGATCGACCGGGCGCGGGGCGACGGGGCGGACGTCGACGGGGCGGGGCCTCCCCGGCCGCATCGTGCGGGCGCCGCTCGTGCTGCTGTGGCTGCTCTGGCACGTGGTCCTGTCGGCGGTCGCGCTGTCGCGCGCCGCGCTCACCCCGGGCCCGATGGGCTCCCCCGTCCTGGTCCGCTACCCCATGCACTGCCGCACCGACGTCGAGGTCACGGCCCTGGCCTGGGCCATCACCGTGACCCCCGGCACCCTGGTCACCGTGATCGGCGAGACCGACCTGTGGGTGCACGTGATCCTGGGCGGGCCGCGCGAGGAGATGATCGACATGCTCCGGGAGACCGAGGACAGGATCCTGTCCGTGCTGCGCGCGCCGGGCGACCGGCCCGGCGCCACCGGGTCGGACGCCCCCCGGCCCGACACCGATCGGGGTGGGCCCGCATGAGCCCGCTGCTCACCGTGCTCCTCGCGATCGGGACCGTGATCGTGGCCGCGAGCATGCTCATGGCCGCCGCCCGCGTGCTGCGCGGGCCCGACGACGCCACCCGCGCCGTCATGGCCGACCTCACCTACTTCTGCGCGCTCGCCCTCTTCGTCCTCTTCGTGATCCGCGTCGGCTCGACGGTCGCGATGGACGTGGTGATGCTGGGCTCGCTCATCGGTGTGCTGGCCACGGTCGCGCTCTCGCGGCTGCTGTCGAGGGGACGGAGGTAGCGCGATGCTCATGGACCTGCTCATCGGCGTGCCCGTCCTACTCGGCTCGCTGTGCTTCCTCGCCGCCTCGGTGGCCATGAACCGCGCGGGCGACGCGATCTCCCGGATCAACGTGCTGTCCGTGGCCACCGGCCTCGGGATGATGCTGTTCATCGTGGCCGCCTTCGTCCACGAGCTCCGCTCCGGCTTCCGCTGGACCACGCTCGTCATGGCGCTCGTGGCGTGGGGCGCCACGGTGGTGGTGACCTCGGTCGCCTCCATCACCCTCGCCCGCGCCGTGTACCGCGCGGACATCGTGCTGGACCCGCGGACCGGGTACGACGACCTCTCCGGGGAGGACTGACGTGACGATCGACCCGATCGACCTGCGCGACCCCGCCGAGGCCGCCCGGCTCATCGACCAGTACCTCGACGACGACGACCTGCGCGGCGCCGCCGACCTCGTGGCCGCGATGCCGCCGTGGCTCGTGGTGGACGTCCTCGAGCGGGCCGGCGCCCGGGAGCGGGCGGTGCTGTTCCGGCTGCTGTCCAAGGACGCCGCGCACGTGGCGTTCGAGGCGCTCGACCCGCCGCTGCAGTCCGAGCTCATCCGGGACCTGCACGCCGACCGCGTCGGTCAGATCTTCGCCGACCTCGACCCCGACGACCGCGCCGGGCTCGTCGACGAGCTGCCCGCGCACGTCGCCACGCGCCTGCTGCGCGCGCTGTCCGAGGACGAGCAGGCCCTCACCGAGACGGTCCTCGGCTACCCGACCGGCTCCGTGGGCCGCCGCATGACCCCGGAGTTCGTCACCACCCACCCCGGCACCACCGCGGCCGAGACCCTCGAGCGGGTCACCCGGCGCATCGACGAGGTCGAGACGATCTACGCCCTGCCCGTCACCGACGACCAGCGACGCCTCGTGGGGATCGTGGGCCTGCGCGCGGTGATGCGGGCCGACCCGGACACCCCGATCAGCGAGCTCATGAACGACGCGGTGACGGCGAGGGCGCGCGACTCCGCGGAGAAGGCGGCCCGCCGCGCGGCCGACGAGCGGCTCATCGTGCTGCCGATCGTCGACGACGAGACCCGGCTCGTCGGGATCCTCACCTTTGACGACGCCCTGCAGGTCCTCGAGGACGCCGAGTCCGAGGACGTCGCCCGCCAGGGTGGCGCCGAGCCGCTGCGCCGCCCCTACCTCTCCACACCCGTGCGGTCGCTCTTCCGCTCGCGGATCGTGTGGCTGCTCGTCCTGGCCCTGGGCGCCGCGCTCACCGTGCAGGTGCTCGAGGTGTTCGAGTCGACGCTCGAGCAGGTGGTGGCGCTCTCGCTGTTCGTGCCGCTCATCATCGGCACCGGCGGCAACACCGGCAACCAGGCCGCCACCACCGTGACCCGCGCGCTCGCCCTGGGCGACGTCCGCCCGCGCGACGCCCTGCGGGTCCTGCTGCAGGAGATGCGGACCGGCTTCA
>DUTZ01000127.1 GCA_012841845.1 Actinomycetales bacterium
CCGCGGGGTCACGCCCCCGGAGGGGGCCGGGGCGGAGCACCTCGCCCCGGCCGCCGAGCCGGACGCCGAGGGCGCGGTCACGGGAACCCACGTGCTGCACGCCTCGGATGCCGACGACGAGGTGCGCGCCCTCGTGCGGTTCGTCCGGTCCCGGCTGGCCGAGGGCGTGCCCGGGCACCGGATCGGCGTCTACTACCCCTCCCCCGACCCCTACCTGCGCCTGCTGCACCGGGCGTTCGCCGAGGCCGGGATCGCCGTGCACGGACCCGGCACGAGCGGGCTCGGGCACACCGCCGCCGGCCGCTCCCTGGTGCGCCTGCTCCGGCTCGACGCCGAGGCGATGCCGCGTGGCGACCTGCTCTCGATCGTCGCCGAGGGGGCCCTCGTGGTGGATGACGGCGAGGGTCGGCCCGTCTCCTCCCGACGCCTCGAGCTGCTCACCCGCACGCGCGTCCCCGTCATAGGCGGCGCCGACTGGGATCACCTCGCCGCCGTGGCCGAGCGGCCCGCCGGGGAGGGCGCGCCGGGCGACGGGGAGCTCTCCGCCGCCGAGCGTCCGGCCGCCGTCGCGCTCCTCGGGCTCGTCTCTCGGGTCCGTGCCGCCCTAGCCGGTGTCGATGGCGCCCCCTCGTGGTCCGCGCTGGCGGACGCTGTGGACCACCTGCTCACCTCCCTGTTCCGGGCGGGCCCCGACGTCGCGGCACTGCGCGCGGTGGTGTCCTCCCTCGCCGAACTCGACGTGGTGGCCCCCGCGCTCACGCGGGAACGCGTCGTGGGCGCGGTCGTCTCCCGGCTCGACGCCCTCACCGACCGGATCGGCGAGGAGGGCGTCGGCGTGGCCCTAGGGCCCATCGACGACGCCGTGGGCCGGGATCTCGACACGGTCTGCGTGGTGGGGATGGCCGAGGGTCTCCTGCCGGTCCTGCACCGTCCCGACCCGCTGCTGCCCGAGGGCGCCGTGGACCCCACCCCGGCGGAGCTCCTCGACGAGCGGTACCGCGTCCTCCAGTCCGCACTGGCCGCCGGGAACCGGCACCGCCTCTGCTCATTCCCGCGGGGCTCGCTGCGTGGCGGCGGCGACCGCATCCCCTCCCGCTGGCTGCTGCCCACCCTCTCCCGGCTCGCCGGCCGCCCGGTCCACGCGACGAAGTGGGAGGAGAGCGTCGACGGCTGCGCGGACGTCACCGCCGTGGACTCCTTCGTCGAGGGCGTCCTCGCCCCGCCTGCCGTGCTCGGCGGCGACCCCGCCACCCGCACCGAGTTGACGCTGCGCGCGTTGGCCGCGCACGGGTGGAGGCCGGGCCCGGGGGATCCCGCGCTGCTCGACCGCGCGCACGAGATGCGCCGCGATCGGCGCACCGGCGCCTTCACCCGGTTCACCGGCAACGTCGAGTCGGTCCGCGACCTCGTCACCGTCCTCGACGGCCCCGTCTCGCCCACCCGCCTCGAGGACTGGGCGCAGAGCCCCTACCTGTTCTTCCTGGCCACCGTGCTCCGCGTGCGGACCCTCGACGAACCGGCGGCGACGATCGAGATGGACCTGCTCGACTACGGCACCCTGGTCCACGCGATCCTCGAGGTCTACGTCGACGAGCGCGTCCGCGAGGGGCACGCGCCGAGCCGCGAACGGCTCGAGGAGATCCTCCGCGAGCAGTGCGCGGCGGCGGTCGCCGCGGCCCCGGGGCTGGTGGAGTCGCTGTGGCGACGCCGCGAGGAACTGCTGCGCGCCGAGCTCGACCGCTGGTACGCCGACGACCTCGCCGACCTCGACGCCGGCTGGACGCCCGCCGTCACCGAGGCGATGTTCGGGCGGGCCGACGCCGACGGGGTCACGGTCGAGGTGCCCTACCCCGTCCACACCGCGACCGGGGAGCGGTCGCTCCTGCTCAGCGGGTCCATCGACCGCATCGACACGCGGACCGGCGCCCAGCGGGTGACCGACTACAAGACCGGAGGTGCGCCCGGGAAGAACGAGCGCCCCCACGCCGACGACCCCACCCTCGCCGGCACCCGCTTCCAGCTCCCGCTCTACGCGGCGGCCGCCGAGGCCATCGCGGCGGCCCGCGGCGAGGACGTCCGGCCGGTCGCCGAGGTGCGGTACTGGTACTGCACCGAGAAGGGCGGCTTCGAGTCGATCGCCCTGGCCGTCACCGAGGAGCTCCTCGAGAAGGTCCGCGCCGACGTCGGCCACCTCGTCGATGCCATCGACCGCGGCTGGTTCCCGCTCAAGGGCGGGCGCGGCTCCGCCCGCGACCTCGCCGACCTCCTCGGCGGCGCCGACCTCGACCGTGCGTGGGAGCGCCTCTCCCGACACGAACCCGTGAACAGCCATCCCGCGTTCGCGGGCATCGTCGTCCCCGACCCCGACGTCACCCGATCCGAGGAGTCCGCGTGAGCCCCACCCACACCCTCACCGACCAGGCCGCCCGGGACCGCGTCGACACCGATACCGGAAGCACCCTGTTCGTCGAAGCGGGGGCCGGCACCGGCAAGACCTACCACCTGGTCCGCCGCCTGTCCCGGCTCGTCGTCGAGGACGGGGTGCCCATCGGTGAGATCGCCGCCATCACCTTCACCGAGAAGGCCGCCGCCGAACTGCGGGACCGGCTGCGCGTACGCCTCGTGGCGGAGGCCGCCGACGGCGACGACCGGGCCGCGCGGGCGCTCGCCGGACTCGACACCGCCGCGATCGGCACCCTGCACTCGTTCGCGCTGCGCCTGCTGGCGGAGAACCCCCTCGAGGCCGGCATCCCGCCCCGCGTCACCACCCAGCAGGACACGGCGGAGGCCGCCGCCCTCGAGGCGCTGTGGGACGACTGCACGGACCTGCTCTTCGGGCCCGGCCGCGAGGCGCACGACGGCGGGATCACCGCGCGTGCCGTCGACGAGATGCTCGACGCCGGCGTCGGCACCACCACCTTCCGCGAGGTCGTCGAGGCACTGCACGCCGACTGGGACCGCCTGCCCACCACGCCGCTGTTCACCGGCACCCTGCCCGGGACCCCGGACGTCACGGACGCCGTCACCGCCGTCGGGTCGATCCTCGCCTGGCGCGACGCCTGCCAGGACGAGACGGACAAGTTCTACCTCCACCTCGAGTCCGTCGAACGCTGGCGGGACGACCTCGTCGCCGCCGTCGACCCGGGCACCGTGGCGGACGCCTCCGCGCCCACGTGGACCCAGCTGCTCGGCAAGCCGCCCGGCCCCTCGCGCTACGGACGCGGTGCGTCGTGGGGGGACAAGGCCACGCTCGACGGCGTCAAGACCGAGATCAAGGCCCTGCCCGCACTGTGCGACGAGATCCTCGCGACGTTCTGGCGGCCGCGCATCGCCGTGGTCCTCGACGCGCTCGCACCCGTCGTGCTGCGCCACGCCGCAGACCGTCGCCGCCGCGGCACCCTGCAGTTCCACGACCAGCTCGTCCTCGCGCGCGAACTCCTGGGCAACGCCGAGGTACGCGAGCGCGTCCGCGCCCGCTACACCCGCGTCCTGCTCGACGAGTTCCAGGACACCGACCCCATCCAGCTCGACCTGGCCGAGCTCATCACCGTCGTCGCGGCCGACGAGGGCCCCGAGCCCGGTCGCCTGTTCACCGTCGGCGACCCCAAGCAGTCCATCTACCGCTTCCGCCGGGCGGACATCGCCACCTACCTCCGGGCGCAGACCGGCCCCGGCGTGGAGGTCGAGCGCCTGAGCACCAACTTCCGCTGCACGCGCGGCGTGCTCGACTGGGTCAACAGGGTGTTCGCCGAGGTGTTGGTGCCCTCCGAGGGCGTGCAGCCCGAGTACCGGCCGCTCGAGCCGGCCCCCGGGCGCCCCGCCCACGATCCGGCGCACGGGCCGGCACCGTTCGTCTTCCGCAGCGACGAGGTGCCGCCGCACTGCCCCGCCGAGGCGAACGACGACCACCGGCGCCACTGGTCCGAGGCCGCCGACGTCGCCCGCATCATCGCCACCGCCCTGCGGGAGGGCTGGACCCACGAGTCCAAGGACGGCACACAGACGCCGCTGCGTCTCGGCGACATCGCGATCCTCCTGCCGTCCCGCGGCTCACTGCCGATGATCGAGACGTGCCTGGACCACGCCGGGATCGACTACCGCGCCGAGGCCTCCTCGATCGTCTACGGCACCCCCGAGATCCGCGACCTGCTCCTCGCGGTCCGGGCGGCGGCCACCACCGCCGACGAGGCCTCGATCGTCGGGGCGCTGCGCTCCCCGCTGTTCGGGTGCGGCGACGACGACCTCCTGCGCTGGCGCGCCGCCGGCGGCACCTGGGCGCCCGGCGCCCCCGCCCCCGAGGGCCTGGACGACTCCCCCGTCGCCGAGGGCATGCGCTACCTCGCCGACCTCTCCCGCGGCAGCCGTCGCCCGGGCGAACTGCTCGCGCGTCTCGTCGAGGACCGGCTCGTCCTGGAATCCGTCGCCGAGTCGCCCCGCCGGCGCGACCTGTGGCGACGCATCCGCTTCGTGATCGAACACGCCTGGCAGTGGGAGGAGTCTGCCGACGACCCGGCGCGCGCCGACCTGCGCGACTACGCCGACTGGGCACTCTCCCTCACCGCCGAGGACGCGCGCGTCCCCGAGGCGGCGATCCCCGAGATCGGCGTCGACGCCGTGCGGATCACCACCATCCACGCCTCCAAGGGGCTCGAGTACCCGATGGTCGTCCTCGCCGGCATGAGCCGGCGGTGGCCCGCAGACCGGTCCCGGCTGCTGTGGACCGGCCCCGCGGACGGCGGCCCCGCCGTCCCCGCCGCCTCGTTCGGCGGGAAGCTGCGCGACCCGGCCTTCGACGCCGCCGCCGAGCTCGAGAAGCAGCACTCCCTCGCCGAGCGGATCAGGCTGCTCTACGTGGCCACCACCCGCGCCGAGAGCCGGCTCGCCGTCTCCGGATACGGGCACGCGCTCACCAAGGACAAGAAAAAGCCCCTCTCCCTCTGGGGCTCCCTGCTCGGCACGGTCTCCGCCGAACCGGACGCCCCGCCGCTCCTGCCCTACGGCGAATCACTGCTCGGCGCGGCCGGCGCGCCGGTCGTCGACGTCCCCGACGCCGAGACGTGGGCCGCCCGGACCCGCGAGGTCGCCGCGCGCTCGGCCGAACGCGCCGGCTGGTCCGCGACCCGGATCGTCCACCCCGAGGCCGCCGCGACCC
>DUTZ01000128.1 GCA_012841845.1 Actinomycetales bacterium
CGCGGTCCCGGCCGCCGGTGACCTCCACGGTGAGCAGCTTGGTGGCGCCCTCGCCGTCGCGGGCGAGCTGCCGGGTGAGGTCCAGGCAGACCGACTCGAGCGCCTCCCGCAGCACGGCTTGCTCCACCGGGCCGGCCGCGCCGCTGGCCAGCGCGACCGCGGTGTCCGACGTCGAGGTGTCGGTGTCCACGGACAGGCAGTTGAAGGTCTCGTCGACCGCGCCCCGGAACGCGGCGTCCAGCTCGGCGGACCCGACCGCGGCGTCGGTGAGGACCACCGCGATCATCGTGGCCATGTCGGGCTCGATCATCCCGACGCCCTTGGCGATGCCCACCACCCGGGCGGTGCCGCCGTCCGTCGTCGGGACCTCGACGGCCGCCGTCTTGGGGTGCGTGTCCGTGGTCATCATGGCGGCGGCCAGGGCGCCCGCGTCGGCGTCGAAGGCGGCGTCGGACAGGCCGTCGAGGTGCGCGCGCAGCAGGTCCATGGGGTACTGGCGGCCGATCACGCCGGTCGAGGCGAGGAGCAGCTCCGCCGGGGCCACCCCGGCCGCGGCGGCCGCCCGCTCGAGGACCTCCCGCGCGTTGGCCAGGCCCTGCTCGCCGGTGGCGACGTTGGCGTTCTTGGCCACCACCACGATCCCGCGTGCCCGGCCCCCGGCCGCGTTCTCGCGACTGAGCACCACCGAGGGGCCGGCGAAGAGGGAGCGGGTGAAGACGGCCGAGGAGGCCACGGCCGGGCCGTCGGCGACCGCGACGAAGACGTCGTCGCCCTCCTCACGCAGTCCTGCGGCGCCGGCGTGCGCGCGGAAACCGGCGGGGAGCGGGACGGCGGTCGGGGACTGCTGCACGGCAGACGGGTTCATGGGTCCATTCTTACCGACGCATCCGGCCCAGCGGCACCGGCCGCTCCGCAACCGGCGCGGCCTGGGGGTGCAGAATTGTGACGGTACTCACAGGATAAAAAAATACACACGGATAACCAGGCAATTTAAGAATGCCCGCCCTTCGTCACCACCCCCGACGCACGGAAGCGACCTGAGTTTCCGAGGGGACTTCCGTAACGTCCGTTCCAGTGAGCTCGATGAGCCACACAGAGCGCGCGGCACAACGCCGCCGCCGACCGATACGAAAGGGGTCCACACAATGGACAACGTTCAGAGCATCCTCACCGCCGTCCTCAACGCCTTCGTCAGCCTCGTGCAGACCGGCTCGACCGGCGCCGGCAACGTCTTCAACCACGCCACCGGCTCGGTGCGCGACCTCATCAACTGATTCAGTTGATCGCCGGGCACACCCGGCACCGTGCATCGCCGGCACTCGTCCTCGGACGGGTGCCGGCGTCACTCATTTGGCGACCGGACCGCATCGGGCCCGGCGCCGCGCGGCGACCGGACAGGGCCGCGTCGGCGACCGTTGCCCGCCACACTCCGACCTCCGGGGTGCAACCCCGAGAATGTGAGTCAACTCACCGCACATGATCACTTCCGTTCCCGAGGTCCAGGTTTCCGCCGAAATGTCACCCCCAGAGGCCGCCTGACCCCCCGTTCGCCAAGAAACTCGTGTGATTGCCCGTAACACGCTGCGTAAGCGACCGATAGACTAGGTGTAGGTCGAACACAGACGGCGGAGCCGCCGCCGTCCGATACGAAAGGGGTCCACACAATGGACAACGTTCAGAGCATCCTCACCGCCGTCCTC
>DUTZ01000129.1 GCA_012841845.1 Actinomycetales bacterium
CGGCCCGCGACCGCGCCACCCGGCCGTCGAGCGCCGACAGGCGCCCCTGCATGGGCGCCCGCCAGCTGTGGCACACCGCCAGTGCCAGCGCGTCCGCGGCGTCCGCGGGACTCGGCGGCTTCTGCAGCCCGAGGATCCGCGTGATCATGAGCGTCATCTGCTTCTTGTCCGCCCGCCCGTTTCCGGTGATCGCGGCCTTGACCTCCGACGGGGTGTGGAACGCCACCGGGATGTCCCGGTACGCGGCGGCGAGCGCGACCACGCCGGCGGCCTGGGCCGTGCCCATGACGGTGGAGACCTCGCCCCGCTGGAAGACCCGCTCGATGGCCACCACGTCGGGCGCGTGGACTCCCATCCACTCGTCCGCCACCTCGTGGACGGCGCGCAGCCGCCGCTCGAGCGGCTCGTCGGCGGCCGTGCGGACCACGTCCACGTCCAGCGCGGTGACGGCCCGGCCGGGCTCGGTCTCGATCAGCGCGAGACCGCACCGGGTCAGCCCCGGATCCACACCCATGACGCGCATCGCCACCTCCACCGGCTCGCGGGTAGAACCTACGTTCGACACCCTACCAGCGGGGACCCGATCAGGAGTCGAGCGCCGCCAGCACGTCGTCGGGCACGTCCACGTTCGAGTAGACGTTCTGCACGTCGTCACAGTCCTCGAGGGCGTCGACGAGCTTGAACACCTTTCCCGCGCCCTCGGCGTCCACGGTCACCTCGACGGAGGCGCGGAAGCCCATCTCCGCGGAGTCGTAGTCGATGCCCGCGTCCTGCAGGGCCGTGCGCACGGCCACCAGGTCGGTCGCCTCGCAGACCACCTCGAACTGCTCGCCGAGGTCGTTGACCTCCTCCGCGCCCGCGTCGAGGACCGCCATCAGGACGTCGTCCTCCTCCAGCTCGCCCTTGCCCAGGACGACCTCGCCCTTGCGGGCGAAGAGGTAGGACACGGAGCCCGGGTCGGCCATGTTGCCGCCGTTGCGGGTCATCGCGGTGCGGACCTCGCCGGCGGCACGGTTGCGGTTGTCCGTGAGGCATTCGATGAGCATGGCCACGCCGCCGGGGCCGTAGCCCTCGTACATGATGGTCTCCCACTCGGCGCCGCCCGCCTCCTCGCCGGCGCCGCGCTTACGGGCGCGCTCGACGTTGTCGGCCGGAACGGAGTTCTTCTTGGCCTTCTGGATGGCGTCGTACAGCGTGGGATTTCCGGCCGGGTCGCCACCGCCCGTGCGGGCCGCCACCTCGATGTTCTTGACGAGCTTGGCGAAGAGCTTGCCGCGCTTGGCGTCGATCGCCGCCTTCTTGTGCTTGGTGGTGGCCCACTTGGAATGGCCTGCCATGTGTTGTTCCGCCCTCCGGGGGTCTGGGGTACTCGGTGCGTACGTCCGCTGGGCTGCCAGTCTACGAGGTCGCCAGCAGTGCCCGGCTCCGGCACACCATGTCGACGAAGTACCGGTGCACGCGGACGTCGTCGGTGATCTCGGGGTGGAAGGACGTCGCGAGCGCGTTGCCCTGCCGCACGGCGACCACGTGGTCGTCGCCGTCCGACGCCGTCACCGTGGCCAGCACCTCGACGTCCCCGCCCACCGACTCCACCCACGGGGCCCGGATGAACACGGTCCGCAGGGGGTCGGGACCGAAGGCCTCCACGACGAGGTCGGTCTCGAACGAATCGACCTGCCGGCCGAACGCGTTGCGCCGGACCGTCATGTCGATCGCCGAGAACCAGCGGGCGTCGGCGCGGGTGTCCAGGACGTCGGAGGCCAGCAGGATCATGCCGGCGCACGACCCGTAGACCGGCATTCCGTCGGCGATGCGCGCGGCGAGCGGCCCGTCCAGCTCGTACACACCGAGCAGGCGGCTCATCGCCGTCGACTCCCCGCCCGGCAGGACGAGCCCGTCCACCGCGTCGAGCTCGGCGCGGCGCCGCACCGGGACCGCCTCGGCACCCGCGACCTCGAGGTGCCGGAGGTGTTCGGCGACGTCGCCCTGGAGGGCGAGCACGCCGATGCGCGGTCCGGTCGTCACTGGGAGTCGTCGATCGCCTTCTCGGCGTCGTCGAGCTTGACCGGGAACGGCTGGGCGCCGTCCCGCAGCAGGCGGGACAGGCCCTCCTGCACGACCGCCGCGATGAGCCGCCCCTGGCGGTCGAAGAGCCGCCCCTGGGTCAGGGCGCGACCGGCGTCCGCGGACGGGGAGATCTGGTCGTAGAGCAGCCACTCGTCGGCGCGGAACGGCCGCAGGAACCACATCGCGTGGTCGAGCGAGGCCTCCTGCGTCCGGACGCCCGGGTGCGGGACCTTGGACGAACCGAGCAGCGTCATGTCCGACATGTAGGCCAGCGTGCAGACGTGGAAGTTGAAGTCGTCCGGCAGGGAGTCCACGCAGCGGATCCACACGCGCTGCTGGGACGCGTAGCCGCGGTCGGTCTCGAGCTTCTCGCGGGGCACCACACGGATGTCCCACTGCGCCCACTCCTCGAGGAACTTGCGGTGGTCCTCGCGCAGTTCGCTGGTGTCGGGCACCGGGATCTCGTCCGGGTCGATCACGTTCGGCATCGTGTCCTGGTGCTCGATGCCCTCCTGCCCCTCGAGATGGAAGGAGGCGGACATCGAGAAGATGGACTCGCCCTCCTGGATCGCGGTGACCCGGCGGGTGGCGAAGCTCCGGCCTTCGCGCAGGCGGTCGATCTGGAAGATCGTCGGCACGTCGGGCACGCCCGGGCGCAGGAAGTAGCCGTGCAGCGAGTGGACGTGCTTGTCCGCCTCGACGGTGCTCACGGCGGCCATGAGCGACTGCCCGGCCACCTGGCCGCCGAAGGTCCGCTGCAGGTGCGTCTCGATCGCCGCGCCACGGTACAGGTCGCGGTCGAGCCGCTCGATCTCGAGGATCTCCTCGATCTTGGCCATGTCAGCTCACCAACCACGCTCGGCGAGCCGGTGCGGCTCCGGGATCTCGTCGACGTTGATGCCCACCATGGCCTCGCCGAGACCGCGGGAGATCTGCGCCAGCTGCTCCGGGTCGTCGTGGAAGGTGGTCGCCTTGACGATCGCGCGGGCCCGCTCGGCCGGGTTGCCGGACTTGAAGATGCCGGAGCCCACGAAGACGCCCTCGGCGCCGAGCTGCATCATCATCGCGGCGTCGGCCGGGGTGGCGATGCCGCCGGCGGTGAAGAGCACCACGGGGAGCTTGCCCTTCTCCGCGACCTCCTTGACCAGCTCGTACGGCGCCTGGAGCTCCTTGGCGGCCACGTACAGCTCGTCCTCCGGGAGGTTCTGGAGGCGGCGGATCTCCTGGCGGATCTGCCGCATGTGGGTGGTGGCGTTGGAGACGTCGCCGGTGCCGGCCTCGCCCTTGGAGCGGATCATGGCCGCGCCCTCGGTGATGCGGCGCAGCGCCTCGCCGAGGTTGGTGGCGCCGCACACGAACGGCACGTCGAAGGCGAACTTGTCGATGTGGTTGGTGTAGTCGGCCGGGGTGAGGACCTCGGACTCGTCGATGTAGTCGACGCCGAGCGCCTGGAGGATCTGCGCCTCGACGAAGTGGCCGATCCGGGCCTTGGCCATGACCGGGATGGAGACGGCCTCGATGATCCCGTCGATGAGGTCCGGGTCGCTCATACGGGCCACGCCGCCCTGCGCGCGGATGTCGGCGGGCACGCGCTCGAGGGCCATCACGGCCACGGCGCCGGCGTCCTCGGCGATCTTGGCCTGCTCGGCCGTGACGACGTCCATGATGACGCCACCCTTGAGCATCTCGGCCATACCGCGCTTGACCCGCGCGGTTCCGGTGGTGGTGTCGGTGCCCTGGGAGGTGCTCACCTGTTCTCCTGCTTCGTGGGTGGGATCTGTCGCCGCCGGTGCCCGTCGGTGGACCGGCCTGTCTGCGGGCTCTCAGTGTAGGCCCTCGCCCCCGGGATCCCCCATCTGCCCGGGGAGCGGTGGATCGACCAGCTCCACGAAGTCCGGCATCGGCGCGCGACCGGCCAACCGGAACGCCCGTACCGACCACCGCTCGCGCAGCGCCCGCGTGTCCCGCACGGCGTCGTTGTAGAAGCGCCGGGCGATGGCCACGCGGTCCGTGGCGTCGGCGAGCTCGTCGACGAGTCCGGACGGCAGCGCGGCGGCGTCCACGCCGGCCAGCTCGAGTCCGAGGGCGTTCTCCGCGTGCTCGGCGTCGGGGCCCGAGTCCGCACCGGCGACCGCCGCC
>DUTZ01000130.1 GCA_012841845.1 Actinomycetales bacterium
ACGCACTGGTGGACGGTGCCGACCAACTGGGGGCCGGTCGACCGCGTGCTCGGCGGGGTGGCGCAGTACAACCGCTACCTGTCCGAGAACGCCCCGGCCGAACTCGCGCGCCGACTCGGGGTGCCGGTGGTGCAGGCCTCGCACTGCGGGGAGTTCACCACCGGGTTCGGGCTCGTGCCGGGCGTGCGCGTGGCGCCGCCGTACCGCACGCACTTCGTGGGGGCCACGCAGATCGTCGACGCCGACGGCCGGGTCCTGGCCTGGCGCTCGACCGCGGACGGACCGGGCGTCGTGGTGGCCGACGTCGAGGTGGGCGCCCGCGCGCCCCGCCAGCCGATCGCGCGGCGCTTCTGGACCCCCGATCTGCCGTGGACGATCCGCGCCTACTGGTGGCAGCAGAACGCGTTCGCCCGGCGCTACTACCGGGCGCGCGGTCGCGCGGCGGGACTGGCCGCGGCCGCGCGGGAGAACTGAGCCCTCCGCGGACGCGGATCGGAGGGCCCGGCGATCGACTCACCTCGATCGGCGGGCCCGTCGTCGTCATTCCCCCGGCCCCCGCCCGGGGCCGAGGAGCCGTCAGCCGCGTGCCAGCGCCCAGAGGCTGAACCCCAGGAGGAGGAGCCCCGAACCGACGCCGCTGACGAGCGCGATGGCATCGATCGCGCCCAGTGCGCGGAGCACGAAGCCCGCCACGCCGACCCCCGTGACGAGGCCGCCGACGATGTGGAAGCGGCGGAGCCGGAACGTCGCAGCGAGGGCGAAGAAGTGGGTGCCCACGACGACCGCGACCCACGCGACCCCGAGCTCCGGTAGGCCCGCGCGTGTGAGGGCCTGCGTCCCCACGACGAGCGCGACGACCTCCACGGCGACGATGGACCAGTAACGACGGCCGAAGGGGGAGCCGGCGGTGGCGGCCGCGGTGGCCCCGGGCTCCGCCGGTGTCCGGGACCGGGCCACCCGGAACGCCGAGACCAGCACGACGGCCAGGGCGACCAGAGCGAGGGCCGCCACGGTCAGTCGGGCCGCCGCGGGCAACCCGAGCGAGTTGACCAGGACGAACACCGCCCCGAACACCCCGCCGATCACGGACCCGATCTCGCGGCCCGGTGCGCCGGCGCTCACCCGGGTCACCCCAGGAACGACTTGTCGGATAGTGTCGCGCCCTTGATGTTGGCGAACTCCTGCAGCAGATCGTGCACGGTCAGGCGGCTCTTGGTCTCGGCGTCGGCCTCGTAGACGACCCGCCCCTCGTGCATCATGATGAGCCGGTTGCCCAGGCGGATGGCCTGCTCCATGTTGTGGGTGACCATGAGCGTGGTGAGCCCGCCCTGCTCCACGATCCGCTGGGTGAGCGTGGTGACGAGCTCGGCGCGCTGCGGATCCAACGCGGCGGTGTGCTCGTCGAGCAGCATGATCCGCGGATGCGTGAACCCGGCCATGAGCAGCGAGAGCGCCTGGCGCTGCCCGCCGGAGAGCAGGCCGACCCGGGCGGTGAGCCGGTCCTCGAGCCCGAGTTCGAGCGTGGCGAGTTGTTCCCTGAACTCGGCGCGCCGCTTCTTGCCCAGCCCCATGCCGAGGCCGCGCCGCCTGCCGCGCAGCAGCGCCAGCGAGAGGTTCTCCTCGATGGTGAGGGTGGGCGCGGTCCCGGCGAGCGGGTCCTGGAACACGCGGCCGACGTACTTGGCGCGCTTGTGGTCGGGCAGTTTGTTGACGCATCGGCCGTCGATCTCGATGGTCCCGGAGTCCGCGAGGATCCGGCCGGCGACGGCGTTGAGCAGCGTCGACTTTCCGGCGCCGTTGGAGCCGATGACGGTGACGAAGTCGCGCTCGGCCAGCGTGAGGTCCACGCGGTCGAGGGCCGTGCGCTCGTTGACGGTGCCGGGGAAGAACGTCTTGGAGACGTGGTCGATCGTCAGCACGGCTCAGGCCTCCTTTCCGACGGATGTGCCCGCACCCGTCAGCGCCTTCTCGTTGGCCGCGGTCACGGCCGTGGGGCGGCGGCCGAACCGGGAGCCGAGCCCCTTCCACCGGGGCAGGAGCAGGGCCACCACCACGAGGACGGCGGTGATGAGGCGGGTGTCGGTGTGGGCGAGGCCGAGCTCGAGCGCGGCGAAGATCACGAGGCGGTAGAGCACGGCGCCCACGATGACGGCGAAGACCGCCAGCCACAGGCGGCGCTGGCCGAGGACGGCCTGGCCCATGATCACCGACGCCAGGCCCACCAGGATGAGGCCGACGCCCATCGAGATGTCGGCGAACCCCTGGTACTGCGCGATGAGCGCGCCGCACATGCCGACCAGGCCGTTGGACAGCGCCAGGGTCAGGGTCTTGGTGAAGTCGGTGGAGACGCCGAAGGAGGAGATCATCGGCCCGTTGTCGCCGGTCGCCCGGATCGACAGTCCGAGGTCGGTGCCGAGGAACCAGACCACGACGAGGCCGAGCAGCGCCACCGCCGCGGCCAGGACCGCGATGCTCACCCAGGTCCCCATGATGTCGGCGTCGGCCAGGGGGGTGAACACCGTGTCCTGGCGCAGCAGCGGCAGGTTGGCGGTGTCCATGATGCGCAGGTTCACCGACCACAGCGCGATCATGGTGAGGATGCCGGCGAGCAGGCCGTCGATCTTGCCCTTGGTGTGCAGCAGCCCGGTGATCACGCCGGCGAGGAATCCGGCGACGAACCCGGCGAGGGTCGCCAGGACCGGGTGCCAGCCGGCGAGGATCGCGACCGCCGCGGCGGCGGCCCCCGTGGTGAAGCTGCCGTCGACCGTGAGGTCGGGGAAGTTGAGGACCCGGAAGGTGAGGTACACCCCCAGGGCCATGACCCCGAAGATCAGGCCGAACTCGACGGCTCCGATCACGGCTGCTCGGCCTGGTCCAGGATCTCCTGCGGGATCGTCACGCCCTGACGCTCGGCGGCGTCCTCGTTGACGACGTAGGTGAACTCGGTGGCCGTCTCGACGGGCATCGAGGCCGGGTCCTCACCGTCGCGGAGGATGCGCAGGGCCATCTCGCCGGTCTGGCGGCCGAGAGCCTCGTAGTCGATGCCGAGGGTCGCGACGGCGCCGCCCTCGACGGTGCCGGCCTCGGCGGCGATCACGGGGATCTGACGGTCCTCGGCCACCTGCACGAGCGAGGCGATGCCGGCGACGACCATGTTGTCGGTCGGGACGTAGATCGCGTCCACGTCGCCCAGGGCGTTGACGGCCTGCTGGATCTCGTTGACGGAGGTGACGGTCTGGGTGACGACCTCGAGGTCCATCGGGCCGGCGGCCTCCTCGACCTGGTCCACCTGGACCTGCGAGTTGACCTCACCGGAGGCGTAGACGATGCCGATCTTCTCGGCGTCCGGGACGATCTCCTTCAGCAGCTCGAGCTGGTCGGAGATCGGGGCGGCGTCCGAGGTGCCGGTGATGTTCGCGCCGGGCTCCTCCATCGAGTCCACCAGCTGGGCCTCGACCGGGTCGGTGACCGCGGTGAACAGCAGCGGGAAGTCGCGGATGTTCTGCGCCATGGCCTGCGCGGCGGGGGTCGCCACGGCCAGCGCCAGGTCGAGGTCGTCGCCGGCGAAGCCCTGGGCGATGGTCAGCGCGGTGCCCTGCTCGCCGTTGGCGTTCTTCTCGTCGAACTCGACCTCGACGCCGGCGTCCTCGAAGGCCGCCTTGAACCCGGCGGTCGCCGCGTCGAGCGCGGGGTGCTGGACCAGCTGGTTGATGCCGATCGTGTACGACTCGCCGTCACCACCCGCGCCGCCGTCGCCGTCACCACCGGCACAGCCGGTGAGGACGAGCGCGCAGGCCGCGACCATGCCGCCGAGGATCTTGGAGGGGGAGACTGCCATGGTGATGCCCTAACTGCCGTCGCGGGGTCCGGGGGGACCCCTCGGGGTGTGACGTGTCTGGCAGTAGAGACTACTTGTTCTCCTCTCAGGGTTCGGCGTCGACGGCGAGACCGTGCTGGTCTCGATTTCCGCACCGGACCCGGCCACGCTTCTCATGTAGGATATATGTGATCTGAGAGGTTGCGGCAGCGGGGAGGGATCGGCGATGACGGCGACGATGCAGACGACCGGGGCGGGCGGTGGGGTGCGGATCCGTGACCTCCCGGACCTGTCCACCCACCTGGCGTTCTGGCTCCCGGTGGCCAACGTGGTGATGCAGCTCGCCCACCCGGGCGTCGGCTACGGCGTCGTGGAGAGCCGCGTGGAGAGCGGCCGCGGAGACCTCCGGCCCGTCAAGCGGGCGCGGACCACCACCCAGTACCTCGCCGTGGCGACGATGGGCGACGAGGCCGACCGCCGGCACTTCCACGAGGAGGTCCACCGGATCCACGCGCAGGTGTACTCGACCGGGTCGAGCCCGGTGCGCTACAACGCCAACTCGGCGCGCCTCCAGCTGTGGGTGGCGCTCTGCCTGGTCCGCTACTTCACCGACCAGTGGGAGATGCTGCACGGCCGGCTCTCCGAGGCGGAGCGCGACCACGTGGTCCGGATCGCCCGGCCGCTGGGGACCACCCTCAACGTCCCGGAGCAGTGGTGGCCCGACACGTGGGCGGAGTTCGACCGCCGGTTCCAGGAGGGGCTGGCAGAGGTCGAGATCGACGACACCGTGCGCGCCCACCTCCAGTCCTTCGCCGACCACTCGGTCCTGGAGGTGCGGATGAAGGCGCTGGGGACGCTGGCGCACAAGACGATCGGCCCGTGGGCGCTCTCCCTGACCAAGTTCGGCGTGCCGCCCGAGATCCGCGAGCAGATGGGGTGGGAGATCACGCACCACGACCTGCGTCGGCGGCGGCGCGTGTTCGCCCTGTCCCGCGTGCTGGGGGTCGTCGCACCCCGGCCACTACGTCTGTATTACGCCGTGAACCTGGCCGGTGTGCGGGTGCGGCGCCGCCTGGGGGTCAGCGTCTTCTGAACAGCGCCTCGCGCAGGTCGGCGGTGAGCTGGTCGAGCTCGATGGTGGCGCGGGCGAGGTCGGCCGCCGTGGTCGGCGGCTCGAGGACGGCCCGGGTGTGGGCGGACTCGGCCTGCAGGACGAGGTCCTGGAATCCCAGGTCGAGCACCGTGCGCTGCTCGAGCCGGTCGTACGAGTCCTGCAGCGGCGTGCCGATCGCGCGGGTCACGCTCAGGTGCTGCCAGGCGGAGAGCGTGGAGGACAGCGCGTCCCGGGCGGCGTCGTGCGAGCGCGCGGCGATCGCGTGCGCCCGGGCGCCGGTCACCTGGAGCGGCTCGGTGCCGGCGGCGAGCCGGTTGCGGCGTTGCAGGTCCGCCACCGCCGAGTAGATGAGCCACCCTGCCGCGCCCAGCCCGGCGACGACGATCGCCAGGCCGACGAGGAACACGATGAGGCTGATGATCATCGACACCACGATCATCAGACCGACCACGCCGAAGCAGCCGATGCTTCCCCTCGACCCCATGCGTCAGCCCGCCATTCCGGCGCCCATGGCCACGGCGGTCCCGACGCCGAGCGCGCCGGCCAGGACGGCGCCGAGCAACTTGGCGAGCGCGATCCACAGCAGCCGGCTCCGCTCGGCCCGCGCCTCCGCGGGGGACAGCGGCTGTGCCGCGGAGGCCGCCCCCACGAGTTCCGCCACGTGG
>DUTZ01000131.1 GCA_012841845.1 Actinomycetales bacterium
AGACCACCTGTGCCCAGGGGGACCAGCTCACGTCGAAAGGACATCTCTCCCATGAAGAAGACCACCAGGACCGCGGCCGTCGCCGCGGTCGCCGCGCTCGCGATCTCGGGCGCGACGGGTACGGCGAACGCCTCGATCGACCCCGCCTCGCTCCCGACCGGAGTCACGCCGGGTAGCGTCACGGACTGGCTCGAGGACACGTTCGTCGGCAACCTCGTCAACGCGCTCACCGGCTCGATCACGAACCCGGACACCGAGTCGGTCGGCCAGCTCGGCCAGGGCTCGTCGGAGATCATCCCGAGTTCCGTGGGCCTCATCCCGCAGTCGTCCGAGCTCCCGCCGCTCAGCATCGAGCCCCTCGGCGGATCGGCCGCGCTGCCCGCCGGCGTCATCGGCTCGTACGAGATGACCCCGCTGTCCACCGAGCTCGACCTGCTCGGCGGTTCGGCCGCGCTCCCGCCGCTGTCGGCCAACTTCCCGGACGGCTCGACCGAGGGCATCGGCGGTTCGGCCGAGCTCGTCGCCGAGGGCCTGGGCGGCTCGCTGGCCGACGGTGGCGGCCTCGCCCCGATCATCGGTTCCGCGGCCGACTGCCCCATCTGTGAGGCCGTCGCCGGCTCCATCTCCGGCACCAGCGGCTCGCTCACCGGCGAGTCCGGTTCCACCGGCGCCAGCTCGGACGTCCTCACCGGCTCGTTCGGCGACCTCACCGCCGTCAACGGCTCGCTCACCGCGTTCACGGGCTCGCTCGAGAATGGTTCCCTCCAGGGCACCGCGATCACCAACCTCGGCTCGGGCGAGCTCGTCACCAGCCTGGTGACCAGCGGCGGCGGGGGCAGCCTCGTCCCGCTGCTCGCGCTGGGCGCCTCGGCCGGCGCCGGTGCCGTCGCCGCGGGCGTGGCCAACGGCACCATCCAGCTGCCGGCGCTGCCGTTCCTGCCGGCCAACGTCGTCGCCCCCGGCCCGGACACCCCGAACGGCCAGGGCTGATCCCCGGATCACCCCACGACACACGGGAGCCCCGCACCGTCGCCGGTGCGGGGCTCCCGTGTATCCGGTCTCAGCGCGCGCCGTACACCGGCACCGGCGCGGGCGACTCGGAGAGCAGGCGCGGCACCACGGAGCCGAGCTCGGCGGGCTCCCACCTGGCGCCCTTGTCCTCGGAGGCGGCGCGCTGCCAGCCGTCGCACACGGTGACCCTGCCGCCCTCGACCTCGAAGACGCGGCCGGTCACGTCGCCGGCCTCCTCGGAGCCCAGCCACACGACGAGCGGCGAGATGTTGGCCGGGTCCATGGCGTCGAACGAGCCGTCCTCGGGCGCGGCCATCTGGGCGGCCATGCCCTCGCCGGCGGAGGTGGTCATACGGGTCCGCGCGGCGGGGGCGATGGCGTTGGCGGTGACGCCGTAGCCCTTCATCTCCGCGGCGGTCTGGATGGTGAGCAGGGCGATGCCGGCCTTGGCGGTGGCGTAGTTGCCCTGGCCCACGGAGCCGAAGAGCCCGGCACCGGACGAGGTGTTGATGACGCGGGCGGCGCGGGGCCGGCCGGCCTTGGACTCGGCGCGCCAGTACTCGGCGGCGTGGCGCAGCGGCGCGTAGTGGCCCTTGAGGTGGACGGTGATGACCTTGTCCCACTCCTCCTCGGACATGCCCACGAGCATCTTGTCGCGCAGGAAGCCGGCGTTGTTCACCAGCACGTCGAGCCCACCGAAGGTGTCGATGGCCTGCTGGACGAGCTCGCGCGCGCCGTCCCAGCTCGAGATGTCGTTGCCGTTGACCACGGCCTCGCCGCCGGCGGCCTTGATCTCGGCCACCACCTGCTCGGCGGGATGTTCGCCGACGTCCGAGCCGTCGAGCCCGGCGCCGAGGTCGTTGACGACGACCTTGGCCCCCTCGGCGGCGAAGGCCAGCGCGTGCTCGCGGCCGATGCCGCGGCCGGCGCCGGTGACGATGACGACGCGTCCGTCGCAGATACCCATATGTGTCTCCTAGTTGTTGGCGGTCGATGCGGACAGGAAGGCGGGCTTCTCGCCGCCACCGTGGACGAGTAGCTCGGCGCCGGTGATGTAGGCGGCGAGCGGGGAGGCGAGGAACGCGGCGGCCAGGCCGACGTCGCGCGGGTCCGCCATGCGGCCCATGGGGATGGTGGCGTCGACGGCCGCGACCCCCTCCTCGTCGCCGTAGTGCATCTCGGCGAGCTCGGTCTTGACCGGCCCCACCACGACCGAGTTCATGCGCACGGCGGGCGCCCACTCCACGGCGAGGGACTGCGTGAGCGAGTCCACGCCGGCCTTGGCGGCGCCGTAGGAGGCGGTGCCCGGCGAGGGGCGGTGGCCGGAGACGGAGGAGATGTTGACGATGGCGCCGCCGGTCGCGCCCTCGGCGGTCATCACGCGGTGGGCCTCCTGGGCCACGGTGAGCGCGGAGAGCAGGTTGAGCGCGACGATCTTGGAGTGGAAGTTGGCGCTGGCGTCGGCGGCCAGCGCGAACGGGGCGCCGCCGGCGTTGTTGACCACCACGTCGAGGCGCCCGTGCGTGGCCACGATCTCGTCGACCATCGCGCGCACCGCGTCGGGGTCGCGGAGGTCGGCGGAGTGGAACTCGAGGTCGGCGACGTCGGAGCCCTCGTCGGCGGGGCGGCGCGCACAGGTGACGACGACGGCGCCGGCCTCCCGGAAGACGCGGCTGATGCCGGCGCCCACCCCGCGGACGCCGCCGGTCACGAGCACGACCTTGCCCGCCAGTCCCAGATCCATGGTTGTCATGCGTGCTAGCCTACCAAGCAAGCGTTTGGTTAGTCACTGGGCGACCGAACCCAGCGAACGAAGGGAGCCCGCCGTGGGCATCACCGTGGACAAGGGCGCGGACGGCATCGCCACCGTCACCGTCGACTATCCCCCCGTCAACGCCATCCCCTCCGCGGGCTGGTTCGAGCTCGGCGAGAAGATCCTCGAGGCCGGCAACGATCCGTCGGTGCACGTGGTGATCCTGCGGGCCGAGGGCCGCGGCTTCAACGCCGGCGTGGACATCAAGGAGATGCAGGACTTCGAGGGCTTCGACCACCTGCTGGCCGCCAACCGCGGCTGCTACGTGGCCTTCAACGCCGTCTACGACTGCGCGGTGCCGGTCATCGCCACGGTCAACGGCTTCTGCGTGGGCGGCGGCATCGGCCTGGTGGGCAACGCGGACTGCATCGTCGCGAGTGACGACGCCGTGTTCGGCCTGCCCGAGGTGGACCGCGGCGCGCTGGGCGCCGCCACGCACCTCGCGCGGATGGTCCCGCCGCACATGATGCGCACCCTGTACTTCACCTCCCAGAACGTCACCGCGCAGCAGCTGCACACCTGGGGCACGGTGTTCGAGGTGGTCCCCCGCGACCAGCTCGACGCCGCGGCCCGCGCGCTCGCGGAGAAGATCGCCGCCAAGGACACCCGCGTGATCCGGGCGGCCAAGGAGGCCATCAACCACATCGACCCGGTGGACGTGAAGAGCTCGTACCGCATGGAGCAGGGCTTCACCTTCGAGCTCAACCTCGCGGGCGTGGCGGACGAGCACCGGGACGAGTTCGTCAAGAGCGGCAAGAACCTCGACAAGCGGAAGGATCAGAAGTGACCCAGGCACCCGCCAAGCGCGACAAGCGCATGAGCCTCGACGAGATGGTCGGTGAGCTCTCCAGCGGCATGACCATCGGCATCGGCGGATGGGGCTCGCGGCGCAAGCCGATGGCCCTGATCCGCGCGATCCTGCGTCGCGAGGACCTCACCGACCTCACCGTGGTGGCCTTCGGCGGCCCGGACATCGGTCTGCTCTGCTCGGCCGGCAAGGTCAAGCGGGCCTACTACGGCTTCGTGTCCCTGGACTCGGCGCCGTTCTACGACCCGTGGTTCGCGCGCCGCCGCACCGAGGGCGCGATCGAGTCCCGCGAGATGGACGAGGGCATGGTCCGCTGTGGCCTCCAGGCCGCGGCGCAGCGTCTGCCGTTCCTGCCGATCCGCGCGGGCCTGGGCACCGCGGTCCGCGAGTTCTGGGGCGAGGAGCTCAAGACCGTCGATTCGCCGTACCCGGTCGACGGCAAGACGGAGACGCTGCTGGCCATGCCGGCGTTCCAGCTCGACGCCGCGCTCATCCACCTGGACAAGGCGGACAGGCACGGCAACGCCGCCTACACCGGCACCGACCCGTACTTCGACGACCTCTACGCGATGGCCGCGGACAAGGTGTACCTCGAGGTCGACGAGATCGTCGAGGACACGAACGCGCTGTTCGAGGAGGTCGGCCGCCAGCGGATGCTGCTGCCGCGGATGTACGTCGACGGCGTGACCGAGGCCCCCAACGGCGCCCACTTCACCTTTGCCGG
>DUTZ01000132.1 GCA_012841845.1 Actinomycetales bacterium
AGGCCCGCCGGTCGCGGCGCCGACCTCGTCGTCGTCGATCGGGGCACCGGCGGCGTCGAGGCCGTCCGAGGCGTGGCCGTCACCCATCGGCTCGGTGCGCTCCGGCGGCGCGATGTCCTCGCGGGTCCCGTCGGGCAGCACCGCCACGTGCGGCACCGACTCCTGCGGGACGAACGCGGGGATGTAGACGCCGTAGGGGCCGCCGCGGCCGGGCGGGGCGCTCGGGGTGGCGCCCGGGTAACTACCGAGGGTCATCGCCACGGCGGCATCCGAGAACGCGCGGCCGACGACCTCGGGGTCCGGGTCCCACGCCACACAGGTGTAGAGGGCGGTCGCCGCGGCCTGGGTGTCGGCGTCGGGGTGGTCGGTCCGGTGGAGGCGGAAGTCCATCTCGGCGGGCTGCGTGGCCAGGCCCGCGGTGAGCTGGCGGCGCACCAGGTCGGCCTTGTCCTCGATGTCCAGGCCGGTGAGCAGGAACGTGACCTCGTTGCGGAAGCCGCCGAGGCACGTCACCGACACCTTGGTCTCGGGCGGCGGGGTCTCGCCGCGGACGCCGGAGATCCGGACGCGGTCCGGTCCCTCCTGCTCGACGACGGCCGTGTCGAGGCGGGTCACCACGTCGGGGCCGCCGTAGCGGGCGCCGGTGACCTCGTAGAGCAGCTGCGAGGTCACCGTGCCGACGGTGACCGCTCCCCCGGTGCCGGCGTGTTTGGTGATCACCGAGGTGCCGTCGGCGGCGATCTCGGCGATCGGGAAGCCGGGGTGGAGGAGATCGGCGATCTCCCCGCGGTTGAAGAAGGCGTAGTTGCCGCCGGTGGCCTGGGTGCCGCACTCGATGACGTGGCCGGCGGCGGTGGCGCCGGCGAGGGCGTCGAGATCGTCGCGGCCCCACCCGAAGTGGCTGATGGCCGGGCCCACGATGACCGAGGCGTCGGTGACCCGACCGGTGACGACGACGTCGGCACCCGCGTCGAGACAGCGCGCGATCCCGAAGGCACCGAGGTAGGCGTTGGCGGTGACGGGATGCCCGGCGTCGGCCGGGATCTCGAGCTCGCCGATCCGCGCGATGAGGTCGTCGCCCTCGACGTGGGCGACCTTCGGGGCGAGGCCGTGACGCTCGCCGAGCTCGCGGATCGCGCCGGCCAGCCCGGCGGGGTTGAGGCCGCCGGCGTTGGCGACGATCTTCACGCCGGACTCGAGCGCCAGGCCGAGGCAGTCGTCGAGCTGGCGCAGGAACGTCTTGGCGTAGCCCAGCTCCTCGCTCTTCATCCGGTCGCGGCCGAGGATGAGCATGGTGAGCTCGGCGAGGTAGTCGCCGGTGAGCACGTCCAGCTCCCCCCCTTCGAGCATCTCTCGCATCGCGGAGATGCGGTCGCCGTAGAAGCCGGACATGTTGCCGACGCGGAGCGGAGGCACCGTCGATTCGGCGCCGACGCGGAGCACGGTCGGTGTGGTCATGCGCGCGATCCCTCCTCGCGTCCGCCGCCGGGGAGTCCGGCGAAGGCCTGGGCGATGCCGAGCCAGCCCTCGGCGTCCTCGCCCACGGCCACCAGGTCGGTGTCCGCGCGGTGGACGCGCTGGGTGACGAGCAGGCAGAAGTCCGCGAGCGAGCCGGTGACGCGCTGCTCGGCGTCGGCGGGCCCGAACTCGTGGACGGCGCCGTCGGGGCCGGTGAGTTCGACCCGGACCTCGGAGGTCGGTGCCTCGAGGCCGTTCATGAGGTAGGCGAAGCCGCGGGTGCGGAAGCCCAGGCGGGCGACGTGGGGCAGGGCTCCGTCGAACGCCGGGTCGTCGGAGAGCGTGATGCCGAGCGCGTCTGCCACGTCGGTGCCGTGCGCCCAGGTCTCCATGATCCGGGCGGTGGCCATGGACTTGGGACGCATCGGTGGGCCGAACCACGGGATCTGCGTGCCGGGGTCGGTCTCGGCGAGGGCGCGGCCGAGGCCGTCGCGGGCCGCGCGCCAGCGGGCGAGGACCTGATCCCGGCCGGTGGCGGCGATGGCGGCGGCGCCGACGTCGACGAAGCCCGTCGGGTCCTGCATCGCCTGCTCCACGACGCCCTGGAAGGCGTCCGGGTCGGTGATGGCCGTGAGCGAGACCTCGTCGGTCCAGGTGAGGTGGGCGATCTGCATGCCCACGTCCCAGCCCTCGGCCGGGGTGGCCGTGGTCCAGGCGTCGGGGCCGGTCTGCTCGACGAGCGCGTCGAGCCGGACGTTGAGCGCGGCCAGCGCCGCGTGCGGATCGTCGGAGGCGGAGGGTGTCTGCGTGGTGTCCTGCACGGGTACACGGTCGCACCCCGCCGCAAAAAAAGCAAGCACGCCTGCTTGATTTGTGGGGCGGGCGCGCTCACCTGGGCGAATCCTCCCCACCGACGCCCGCCCCGCTCGGTCCAACAGCGGTATTGGTCACCAACAGCGGCCATGCACGCTGTTGGTGGCGATCAGCGCTGTTGGAGGGGCGGGCGAGGGCGCGCTGGGGCGGACGGGGCGCCTCGGGCGGACGCGGCTCCGGGCGGCTCAGTCGCTAGGGATCCACCTCGAGCAGCTCGCCCGGGATGTCGAGCACGGCAGCCCCGAGCCCGGCGCCGAGCGCGGGGTCGAGGGCCTCGCCGCGCGGCGGCCGGGCGACCAGGTTGACGGCCCGCAGGTTGGGCAGCAGGTACCGGCGCAGCTCCATGCCCTCGAGCGCGGGCACGAGCTCGGCGAACCGCTCGGTACTCAGCGCGCCGGCCAGCCACGCGAACGCCGAGTCGTCCCACGTCCACACCGCGAGGTTCATGCCCCGGCCCACCACACCGCGGCGCACGCCCGCCACCGAGCTGAGCGCCGACCGCGCGGGGGCGCCGCCCGGCACGGAGACCGGGTGCCACGGCGTGGGGAGCTCACCGGGCCCGATGTCCGCGGTCTCGGTCGGCACCGGCACCTCGAGGCGGCGGCCGTCCGGCAGCGTCACCGCGTGGCCGGAGTCCTCCTGCG
>DUTZ01000133.1 GCA_012841845.1 Actinomycetales bacterium
GGCGTCGGCGTCGGCCACGCCGCACGCGCCGTGGTCGTGACGGTGGCCGCGGCGCGCCTCGGAGGCGTGCACGCTCTCCGGGTCCAGCATGTCGGTCACCCGGATCTCGGAGACCCGGCCGAGGGTCAGCGCCACCTCGATGGCCGGTCCCACCTCGTCGGTGTGCACGTGGACGGCCCAGCGGGCGGTGTCGCCGGCCCCGCCGTCGCCCACCACCACGACGCTGTCGCCCAGGGAGCGCAGGCCGCTCCGGAGTTCGTCGGCCCGCGCGTCGTCGGAGTGGGTGAGCGAGTACATGACCTCGAAACGGGTCCCTGCCAACGCGGCGTGCTCGTCGGTGGGCGCCGGCTGCTCCTCGGCGGTCGGCGGCACGGCCGGCGGCGCATAGACGGGGCGCTCGGGCACCTCACCCGTGAGGACCTCCACCATGGTGTCGAGGAGCACGAGCAGCCCGCGGCCGCCGGCGTCCACGACCCCGGCGCGGCCCAGGACGGGAAGCTGCGACGGGGTGCGGTCGAGTGCCTCCGCAGCGGCGTTGGCCGCCGCGCGCGCCACCTCGACGAGCGACGACGCCGAGGACCTCGCCGCCCCGGCGGCGGCCTCCCGGAGCACCGTGACGATGGTGCCCTCGACCGGTTCGCTGATCGCGTTGTCGACGAGGGTGACGGCCGTGCGCAGCGCGCGGCGGAAGGTCACGGCGTCCACCACGGTGAACGTGGCGGCCTCCCCCACCGCCCGCAGCACCTGCGAGAGGATGACGCCCGAGTTCCCGCGCGCGCCGTGCACCGCGCCGTGACCGAGCGCCACCGCGATCTCCCGGGCGCCGGTGGTCCCGCCGCCCTCGGACGTCCACGCCTCCTCGCCCTCCGCCTGGTCGACGGCCGCCCGCATCGTGTGCAGGAGGTTGGTCCCCGTGTCCGCGTCCGGGACGGGGAAGACGTTGAGCGAGTTGATCTCCTCGCGGTGCTGGCCGAGCCGCTCGACGCAGCGCCGCGCCCAGTCCAGGAGTCCGCGGGCGTCGAGGGAGGCGGGGCGCTCCTCGACACGGGTGCCCGGTTCGCTCATCGCCGCCTCCTCCCGCTCGACCCGACCGGCGTGGCGCCGCCGCGGACGTGTGCGGCCAAGCCTAGTACCGCCGTCCGACACTAGTACCCTCGTCCTTCGACAACCGTCGAACCGGCCGGGACGGCCGGACGCACCCCCGGGAGCCCTCATGACCTTCGACCTCGCCGACACCCCGCTCGTCTCGCTCGCCGACGGGGTGCTCACCCTGCCGATCTCCCTCGACGGCAAGGGCAACTCCCTCGACGCCGACGCGGTGGCGCAGGCCCACGCCGCCGTCGCCGCCCTCCTCGCGGGCGAGCTCGACGCCGGGGCGATCCTCCTCGTGGGACTCGGCAAGAACTTCTGCGCGGGGGGCAACGTCGCCGGGTTCGCGGGCGCCGAGGACCGCTCCGAGCATGTGCGGGACCTGGCCGACCTCCTCCACGGCCTGGTGCGCAAGCTCGACCGGGTCGAGGTACCCGTGGTGGCCGCGGCCGCCGGGTGGGCCGCCGGCGCCGGTCTCTCGATGGTCCTGCTCGCCGACTTCTCGGTGGGCGGTCCGGACACCCGCCTCCTCGCCGCCTACCCCGGGATCGGCCTCACCCCGGACGGCGGCATGTCCTGGCTCCTGCCGCGGGCGATCGGCCCCGTCGCCGCCCGGGCCTTCATCCTGGGCAACGAGCCGGTCGACGGCCGTCGCGCGTACGAGATCGGGATGATCACGACATTCGTCGAGGGCGACGTCCCCCGGGCCGCCCGCGAGCTGGCCGCACGCCTGGCGGCGGGCCC
>DUTZ01000134.1 GCA_012841845.1 Actinomycetales bacterium
GCCACCGGCGACGACCTGCCCGAGCTCGTCGTCCCACCCCAGGGCACCCGCCTCGACCACCTCCTGGTCCGGAGCCCGGACGGTGCCCCCGCCCTCGCCGACGTCGCCGGGCCCCGCGCCGCCCACGTCGTCCAGTGGGCCGCCGAGCCGGACCACGACGCCGGCATCGACGCGGTCCTCGACGTGGTCGCCGACGCCGTCCGGCACCTCGGCGGATGTGTCCGCCTCACCGGCTGGTCGCAGGGCGGCTGGCTGGCCCTCATCCACGCGGCGCTGCACCCCGGGACCGTCGCCGAGCTCACGCTCGTCGGCACGCCCGTCACCTTCCACCCCCGCCGGACCCTCGCCGGTGCCGCCGCGCGCGCGGTCGACGCCGCCACCGCGCACCCGGTCGGCCGCACCGTCGTCGACGCCTGGCTGCCCACCGTCGCCGCCGTCCAGCACGCCACCCTCGGCCGGGACGTGTGGCGCCACCTCGACCCAGTCGGTGAGGCCGCGCGGGCGATCCGCGTCCTCGGGCGCGTGGGTGACGACGACGCCTACGCCGCCGGCATGCGCGCCCTCACCGCCTTCACCGCCACCGCGCCCATGAGCCGGAGCCAGTACGCGTGGTTCGTCGAGAACCTCGTGGTGGGGGACCGGCTCGCCCGCGGCACGCTCGAGATCGGCGGCCGCACGGTCACGCCCGCGGCCGTCACCTGTCCGGTCCGGCTCGTCGCCGGCTCCCGCGACCGCGTCGTGCCGCCGTCGCAGGCGTTCGCCACCGCGGACCTCCTCACCGGCGCGGCCGGCGGTTCCGGCGCGGCCCGGGTCACCACCGAGGTCGTTCCGCGAGATCACCTCGGGCTGTTCACGCGCGAGTAGGATCGGGCGGAACACGGCCTGCCCTAAGGAGACCCGATGTCCGGCGACACGTCACTGAAGCTCGTCCACAATCCCGACCGGGACCGGTACGAGCTGTGGGACCGCGAGACGTTCATGGGCCTGGTGGGCTACGAGCGCGACGGCGACGTCTACATCCTCCTGCACACCGTCATCGAGGAGGAGTACGGGCAGCAGGGCATCGCGCGCCTGCTGGTGAGCCTCGTGCTCACGCGCATGCGCCTCGACGGGCACAAGATCCGCCCCGTCTGCAGCTACGTCCGCCGCTTCCTCACCCGCTTCCCCGAGTACCAGCTGCTCGTCGCCGCCGCCTGACCCGCCCCCCGCCCAAATCGGCGACTCCGCTGCATGGTCGGCAACCCCTGTGAGGGCTGCCGATCCGGCCGCGGAGTCGCCGATTTCGTCGGCTGACGGGGTGGCCGGGGCGATTGTCCCGGGGCCGGCGGGCGCGAGGCCCGGCAGGCTATCCACAGGACCGGTGTACGTCCACAGGCACGCCTCCTTTCGCCCCTCGGGGAGCCTGACCCGGGGACGCCGCGGGGCAGGATGCGGCACATGGACGCAGACGAGAAGTACCGACCGCCGCACCTCGTGACCGCTGCCGAGCTCATCCGCGGGGGCTGCACGCGTGAGGCGATCGCGAAGAAGGTCGGCGGCGGCGAACTCCGGCGGCTCCGCGACGGCGTGTACGCGGTGGCCGACGGCGAGGGCGATCGCGGGGATCTGCCCGCCCACGAGGTGGCGCGGCGGAGGTTCGTCGAGCGCAGTCTCGCCGCGGCGAGGGTCCTCCTGCCCGGGACCGCGCTGTCCCACGGTTCGGCGCTGGCGCTGCACGATCTCCCCCTGTACGACGTGCCCGTGGATCTCCCCACGGCGACGAGGTCCCGCAGCGGCGGGGGCGGGGGCGGACGCCGGAGCACCGGGTTGGCGTGCGCGAGCGGCCCACTCGACGGGGTGGTCACGCACGTCTACGGGGTGCCGGTCACGGCGGTCCCGCGGACGATCGTGGACGTGACCCGCACGGTGGGCCTCGAGAGCGGGGTGTGCGCCGCCGACGAGGCGATCCGCCGCGGAATGTGCACCCGGTCGGACCTGCAGCGGGAGGCGGAGGCAGCCAGGGGGCGCACCGGCGCCGCCCGCGCCCGCGCGCTCCCGGAGCTGACCAGCGGACTGGCGGAGTCGGTCCTGGAGAGCCTGGTCCGGCTGATCGTCGAGTTCTCGGACCTACCGACGCCGGAACTGCAGGTGGGGCTCACCGGGCGCGACGGCAGCCGGAAGCGCGTGGATTTCTACTGGCGCGGCCACCGGGTCGTCGTGGAGGTGGACGGATTCGAGAAGTACGGGCGCACGCCGGAGGAGATCCGGCGCCACCTACGGGACGAGAGGCGCCGGCAGCGGCAGCTCGAGGCCGCGGGATACATCGTCATCCGCTTCGTCTGGGAGGACATCTACCGGCCCGAGTGGATCCTCACCCGGATCAGGACCGAGCTGCGCCGGCAGGAGCGACTGGGCGTCCGCCCGGCCGCGTGAGGCCCCGGCGCTCCGCAGCGCCCGGCCACGCGCCCCGCCCCAGCGCTCCCCTGCGAAATCGGCGACTCCGCTGCACGATCGGCAGCCCATGTGGGGGTCGCCGAACCGGCAGCGGAGTCGCCGATTTCGGGGTGGCCGGGGAGCGGGGAGGCCGGGAGGCCCGGCGGCCGGGAAGCCCGCGCTCAGTCGCCGACGGCGTCCTTGCCGCGCTTGACGATCTTCGGGTCCGGGTCGAACACGACCTGCGTGTCCTTCTCCGGGTAGTCGAACTTGTTGAGGAAGTAGCGCATCGCGTTGATGCGGGCGCGCTTCTTGTCGTTGGACTTGACGGTGATCCACGGGGCCCAGTCGGAGTCCGTGCGCCGGAACATCTCCTCCTTGGCGTCGGTGTACTTGTCCCACTTGTCCAGCGACTCGAGGTCCATGGGGGAGAGCTTCCAGCGGCGGACCGGGTCGAGCTGGCGGATCGCGAAGCGGGTCTTCTGCTCCTCCTGCGTCACGGAGAACCAGAACTTGGTCAGCCCGATGCCCGAGTCGACGAGCATCTTCTCGAACATGGGGGCCTGCTCCATGAAGACCTCGTACTGGTCGTCGGTGCAGAAGCCCATGACCCGCTCGACGCCGGCGCGGTTGTACCAGGAGCGGTCGAACATCACGAGCTCACCGCGGGTGGGCAGGTGGTTGACGTAGCGCTGGAAGTACCACTGGTACAGCTCGGTCTCGGTGGGCTTGACCAGCGCCACGACGCGCGCCTGGCGGACGTTGATGAACTCGGTGAACCGCTTGATGGTCCCGCCCTTGCCGGCGGCGTCGCGGCCCTCGAACACGATGACGTGTCGGTGGCCGGACTCGGACTGCCAGTTCTGGAACTTGAGCAGCTCGATCTGCAGCAGGTACTTCTCCACCTCGTACTGGGCGCGGTCGAGGCGCTTGTTGTACGGGTAGTTCTCCCGCCAGGTGTCGACGGCGTTGCCGTTGATGTCGATGAGGTCCGGGTCCTCGCCGTGGTCGTCGCGGACCGTGTAGCCCTCCGCGCGCAGCTTGTCGATGTAGTGGCGGAGTTCGAAGGTGGACATCGGTACCTCTCTGGAGGGCGGATGGTGGGCGGGGTTGGCTGGGTGACGGCGAGGTGGTGCCGCGGCTATTCGAGGTCGACGACGACGGGGGCGTGATCCGAGGCGCCCTTGCCCTTGCGTTCCTCGCGGTCGATGCTCGCGCCGGTGACCCGGGCCGCCAGGGCGGGGGAGTGGAGTTGGAAGTCGATCCGCATGCCCTGCTTCTTGGGGAAGCGCAGCTGCGTGTAGTCCCAGTAGGTGTAGACGCCCGGGCCGGGCGTGTACTCGCGGGTGACCTCGCGGAAGCCGGCGCCGTCGAACGCGGCGAACGCCTCGCGCTCGGGCTGCGACACGTGGGTCTTGCCGTCGAAGAACTCCATGTCCCACACGTCGTCGTCCTGCGGGGCCACGTTCCAGTCGCCGACGAGGGCGATCTGCGCGTCGGCGTCGTCGAGCAGGGAGGCCTTGGCGTGGTCGCGCAGCCGGGCCAGCCATTCGAGCTTGTAGGTGTAGTGCGGGTCGTCGAGCTCGCGGCCGTTGGGCACGTAGAGGCTGTACACGCGGACGCCGTCGCACACGGCGGAGATCGCGCGCGCCTCCGGGTCCTGGGACTGCTCGGGATCCTTGTGGAAGCCCGGCATGTCGTCGAAGCCCAACCGCACGTCGTCGAGCCCCACCCGCGAGGCCACGGCCACGCCGTTCCACTGGCTCAGCCCGTGGTGGGCGACGCGGTAGCCGATCTCCTCGAACGCCTCGTGCGGGAACTGCTCGTCCTTGCACTTGGTCTCCTGCATGGCCAGGACGTCCACGTCCGAGCGCTCGAGCCAGGCCACGACGCGGTCACGTCGAGCCCTGATCGAGTTGACGTTCCAGGTGGCCAGGCGCATGTGTCCAGTCTATTACCCGGGGGTATGCCTCGTGGGTGGAGGAGGCCAACGGAGGTGGGTAATCTCGGACACGACAGCATCCGGACGAGGGAGCCGTACCCGGACACGACGACGGCCACGTCTCGGAGGTGTCTGTACTCATGGCCTGGACCGTTCTCGTCCTCTCGGGTGTGCTGGAGGCGGGGTGGGCCACCGCCCTGTCCCGCTCGGAGGGGCTCAGCCGTCTGTGGCCCAGCGTCGCGTTCTTCGTCCTGCTCGCGCTGAGCATGGGCGGGCTCGCGTGGGCGCTCAAGACCCTGCCGGTGGGGACGGCCTACGCGGTGTGGGTCGGCGTCGGCGCCACCCTCACGGTGGTCTACTCCATGGCCACCGGCGCCGAGGCGGCCACGCCGCTCAAGATCGTGTGCGTACTCATGGTGATCGGCGGGATCGTGGGCCTCAAGCTTGCCGCCTGACCGGCTCCCGGCCCCGCCCGCCCTCCGGCCCCGCCCGCCCGCGCCGCCCCGCCCGCCCGC